>JBGSUP010000366.1:0-24864 GCA_041753485.1 Akkermansiaceae bacterium | reverse complement strand
CGGAGTCCGCCGCTCCTTGTTCACCCGTGGCACTCGCTTTTTTGTGCGCGGTGCTTCACCCCGGAAATCACCCGCGTTCGGCTCCGTCTCTGCTTTCTCACGGCTCATTCTTCTTCGCCAAACTGCGCAAAGCCGCCACATCAAGTGATGCCTTCGGCTGAAAGCTTTCCCCACCGAGATACCGCAGAACACTCGCGCGTAATTGTTTTGCCGCCGGATCTGCGACCGCCTCCGCCCGCAGGTCGAACGCACATGCGAATAAGCGTCCCTCGCCGACCTTGGCCTCGAAGGCATAGCCCAACGGACGGTTGCTCACCCAATCATCGATGGGGCGAACGATCACCGGGTGCGATGGCGCGTGCGATAGGATGAACGGACGGGCGGCGCGTTGAACCGACCACCACTGCCAATTGGTGTGCCCACCGGTCGGGAAGGCAGCCAGCGCCGGATGGTCCTGATCAATCAACATGCCGAGCGTGTGCGGCGGTTGCCATGCCGTCCAGGCCGTGTTCCAGAACATGGGCGAAAATCCCGCCACCAGCGGACGCTTGGGATCATCGGCAATGGCCGCAGGCTCCGGCATCCACCAGACAACTTTTCCTTCCGCGAGGGAATGCAAAGCATCGTCCAGCCTTCTCGTTTCAAAAACCCCGGGCGACTTCTCCACTTTGGCGGGAGGATAGATGAAGACATCCCAGTGGTTCCAGATGGACAGCACCTCGTCTCCGACCACAAGTTCGGCTTGCACCGGTTCACGCACGGAAGCCAGGGCGACGTAGATGGAACCGAGTTCATGCACGGCACCCGCTTTCAAGTCCCGCTTCGGCATCTTCCCGCTTGCCAGGACTTTTCCTCCAGCCCGCAATTCCCATCTTGCGGTAAAACCAATCAAATCCGAAGGACCAAAATGCGAGAGCAACAACCGCGCGGTTAGATCCTCTTCCGATGACCAGACCATCTTCGGGAGTTCGGCGAGCGGCACGACCGGTCCGCTGAAGCGGGCGTATTCCTCCGCCTTGATGTAACCTTTTTCATCCCAGAACGCATCGAGCACACCCACCAGAGCCGTGCCCTGGCCGGGAAAGTCGTGTAAATCGAGCAATTGGTATCCGCCGAACCCCGGTGTGCGCAAGGCGGCTTCGATGTCGTGTTTGTAACAAGCGGCCTGCCATTTTCCCGAAGCATGGAGAAGGTCCGCCGCGAGCGGAAGGATGCCATTGCGCCGGGCGGTCTCCCGGAATATCTCGAAGTTCCTCGCCTTGAAATAGCCGGTGTATTTTTTGATCTCGTCGAAATTCGGATAAACACACCATTGGCCAATCTCGTGGGAAACCACGGGAGCATCGGCGTGTTTGCGGACGAAGTCGCTCCAATTGAAATCCGTCGAAGGCGGCATGGCATTGAGGCGGGATTTGATGCCCTCTCCCCATCGTTGCAATCGCGGATTCGGACTGCTGTGGAAATCCGAACCGGGTCGGACCGGCCATCCCGCACCGGTGGTGTAGGCGCGGCGGGAGTCCTTGCTTTTCCATTTCGCAACGAAGTCCTGCAACCATTTCGCATGATTTTTCCCTGCCGGTTCATTGCCATAAGCCAAAAGCAGAAAACTCGGGTGGTTCCCGTAGGCAGCCATCATCCGTTCGGTCTCGTTTTCGATCCACCCGTCGAGCGGACGTCCACTCCCGATCTCCGCACCCTGTTTCGCCCACGATGATACTTCGACCTGATAGTAAAATCCGAGTTCATCGGCGGCGATAAACGCCGCCTCGGGAGGACACCAGGAATGAAAACGGATGTGGTTCAGGCCATGGGCCTTGCAAATGCGAACGATACGTTTCCAGGATTCCACATCGGTGGGCGGATGGCCGGTCAGGGGAAAGATGCAGCATTCAAGCGTGCCCCGGACGAACAATGGCACGCCATTGAGAGTCCATTTGCCACCGCCGGATCGAATCTCGCGGAAACCGAAGTTTGATGCCATTTCATCAACGGGCATGTCGTCGCCGGTGAAGAGCCTTGCCCGCGCTTGATAAAGCTCGGGATGAAATTCACTCCACAGTGCGGGCGGCGGATCAAGACACAAACGGACTTCCGCAGTGAAGGTCCCATCGGCCTTCTTCT
Organism: Akkermansiaceae bacterium; assembly: GCA_041753485.1. Lineage (GTDB taxonomy): Bacteria > Verrucomicrobiota > Verrucomicrobiia > Verrucomicrobiales > Akkermansiaceae > Luteolibacter. The sequence continues at coordinate 22,743 of JBGSUP010000366.1, read as the reverse complement.
CGATGGGACCGGAGTTGCCGATTTTCTCATGCCCATTCGGCTTTCCATCGGAAATCCACACTTCCACCGAGGTTTCACCCGCACTCGCATCGATACATCCGCTGATCCTTGCGAGCACGGTGCCATCATTCGAGGGAAAAATTTGCAAACCCGTGATTCGGGACAACGGCCGGGGCCGGAGTTCCATCCTGCCGACGATGCCGTTCCAGTTGCCCTGAGTATGATCCGTCACCGAATGACTCAATGGACCGGGATTGACCGGAGCCAGGCGGTTGTCCACGCGCACGACGAGCTGATGGGCGCCAGGCGGGAGTTCGCCAAGAGCGAATTCGTGCGGTGTGCCCAATGAATCGCACGCGCCCGCCTTCTCTCCGTTGATCCACACGGTGCTTTGCCAATGAACCCGCTCCAGATGCAGCTGCACAGAATGACCGCGCCAGGACTCCGGAATTTCAATCTGTTTCTCAAACCATGCCGGCCCGACATAGTGACGCGGCGGCTGGAGGAAGAATGGAAATTTGAAGTTGTCCGGCTGCTGCCATTCCTTGAACAATTCCGGATATCGCCATCCGTCACCGGTCCATTTCGTTTCCATGGAGGGTTTCTCGCCGAATCCCTGGGCGGTCAAAACCCCCGGCAGCATGATGGTATCGGGAAAGCGCCAGTTCTCCCGGGGTTGATTGAACCCGAGGTCATTTGGATCGAGGGCGAAGTTCCATTGGCCCCCGAGTTGGATGGGTTCCGGGGCGGCGGCGCTGGCCGTGAACATCGACAGTGTTGCGACCAAGGAGCAAAATACGGATTTCATGATTGAATTCACAGGCATCCCGTAGGATTTCCTGAATTTGGGTGAAGGTGGGCTGGATCCCGGTCTGAATCCCTGCCACTCGGCAGGTCTATGCACAAACAAACGCCGAACAACATCCAATGCTGTCATTCTCCGCCATCCTCCTCCTGCAAAGGAGCGCTGCAGCCATCATAACGACCCCCAATCCCACCAGAAGCCAGCCAGCCACCAGTGGCAGGAATGCCAGACTGGCCGCCATGCCATCGCTGTGAGATTGGCCGTCCGACGCGACCGCTGGATCTCCGGGAAACGAGCGACTCCATGTGGGTCCGGGGCGACGAAAGCCGCTTTCCTCCGGCACCCTTCCTTCGTCAATCGCGGCACCAGAGGAGGGAATCCCGATACCCGCGCACCTGAATTCACCAATTAATCCTTCGCTTCCATATCGGGCGACGGCGTTGGCCATATCAGGGCTCTTCTCATACACGCCAGGATTCAGTTGGGCATCCAGAACAGCCTTCTCAAGCAGCGGATCGTTCCGGAAGAGATTCATGCCGATGTTGGCGGACCGCCTTGCCACCCACCCCTTCTTCTTTCCGGGCTCTTCGTGGGGCTGTTCGATCCACCAAACGAAGCCATCGCGGATCTGTGTATCCGTAAAACCTTCTTTCTTCGTTCCATGATGGACAAGCTGCGCACGGTCAAAGTTCAAGATGCCCACCTCCGCATCCCTGATGCTCAGGGGGTCGAAACTGTAACCGCCACCCACTCCTCGCACCCGTCCGAAGCTAAAGTCAAGATTATCGCCAACTGCAACCCCATGCATGACCAGCCTTTTTATGAGGTCGGATTGCCTTCTCGGAGCCATCCCGGAAGCAGCACCAACCCTCGCGTAGAAGGACGGATCGGAGGCGAAATCGGAATCCGCAGGCCAGTCATGGAGATTCCAAATACCGAATGCCTGATATGAACCGAAGCTTGTGGTCGATCCACCATAGGATTTGGTGACATACACGTCTTCGAGGCCACCTTCATGTCCAATTTCATGCGCGGCAGCGGAAGCGGAGGAAGCCGGAGGCGAGGTCGCCGCAGCGGAGGAAGTTGCGGACAGCGGTGAAGACGTTGGGACGGAGCGGGCCGAGGGTGGGGCGGTGTTTTTTATCGTAGCAGGCGAGGAAGGTTTCCCAAGCGGCGGTTAGGAGTTGCCAGAGTGGGGAGGCGCGAGGGCGGCGGGATTGGTAAATGGAAGGCACAAAAAGTGTTCCTAAGAACAATTTTTGTGAGGGGCAAGATCGGGGGTGATGGATCGGATTTTGGGAAGGTCAGGGTAAGTGAATTTCTGATGGGAGAGATTCGGACTCGGAGCGAGACGCCGCAGCCACTCTGTGGCAGGAAAACCGGCCAACCGACCACCTTTTCCGAATTCTCGAATTCTTGAATCTTGTCATCCCGCAATCCGGGTCCTAAATCACCCCATGGTCCTCAAAATCACCAAGACCCCCAAATGCTACATCGGTGGAGCCTTCATCCGCTCCGAGTCCGGGCGCGTGGCTCCTCTATCAGACAGCGCCGGAAACTTCCTCTGCAACATCCCGCTTTGCACGAAAAAAGACCTGCGCAATGCCGTGGAGGCCGCCGCCAAGGCCGGTGCCGGCTGGGCGAAACGCACGCCCTACAACCGCGCGCAGATCCTCTACCGTATAGCGGAAATGCTGGAATCCCGTGGCACGGAAATGGCCGCATGGACCAGCGAAAAGGAAGTCCGCGCCACCATCGAACGTATCATCCACTTCGCCGGGTGGGCGGACAAATACGAACAGATCCTCGGCAGCGTGAACCCGGTTGCCACCCCGCACTTCAACTTCACCGTCACCGAACCCGTCGGCATCGTCGGAATTCTCGCACCCGAGGAGTCGCCGCTGTTAGGTCTGCTCACCCTGATCCTGCCCGCCATCACTGTCGGCAACGCCGTCGTCGCGCTCGCATCGCGTGCAAACCCTTATCCCGTCATTCTGTTAGGCGAGATGCTCGCCACCAGCGACCTCCCCGGCGGCGTGGTCAACCTCCTCACCGGCGATCGCAAGGACATGCTGTCCACTTTCGCGACCCACGAGCACATCCGTGCCGTTTCCGCAGTCGCCGGCAAGGCGGACGCCACCACCCTCCAGCAAGGTGCGGCGAAGAGTGTGAAGCGCGTGAAGATCCACAACCCGGACACCGATTGGTTTTCCGCAAATCACGACTCGCCATACGCGATCCGGGATTTCGCCGAGGCCAAAACCGTCTGGCATCCAATCGGGGCCTGATCCGCTACCCTGTCACCCCCGCTTCTCGCGAACCCAGCGGGCCATGCCAAGCAGGCGGATGACACCTTCCTCTCCCATGGCTCCGGTGAGAGCCGATGCCTGATTGGCGATTTCCGCGCGGCGGCCCGGCGGCCACAAGCCAGCCCGCTCCTGAAACAGGGCGACTGCCCGGCTTTCATCTGCGGTCAGGGATAACGGCAAGGGCAGCGCGTCCACCAGCGGCAAATCCCCGATCAACCGCGGCGGTGGAACGCCAACATAGACGACCACCGTGCCCGCCGCCAAATCACCGAGACGTTGGAAGCGTTTCGAGGCCAGACAACTCGCCATGCCAAAGGCATAGGTGAACAACGGCATGCCATCGATGAAGCGGAGGAAATTGCGCACCACCGCCTGCCCCACGGTGACCGGTGAGCCGCTGGTCTGCACCACACGCAGGCCCATCAACCGCTTGCCGGGAGTTGCCCCGCGTCGTCCCGCTTCAAAAACCACCGGATAGAGCCAGTCCAGCAGAAACCAGGCGAGCAGGATCAGCCCGCCCGCCACCTTGCCGCCCAGTGCCCATCCCGCGAACCAACTCAGCAGCGCGCCAATGACCAGCAGCATCACCCGGATCAGGAAATCGACCAGATAGGCACCGGCGCGCGGCAGCGGACCGGCGATGCGCAGGCGAATTTCCACACCCTCGGCCAGTTCGACCGCCTGCAGGGTGTCCAGTTTGCCGTTGTCCGCCATGCAATCACTTCCCCAAGCGCTCGTCCAAGACCCTCAAGGTGACCCGGATCGAAGTCTCAAGCGACTCCGCTGAAATGATCTTCAAGCCATCGCCCGGCGTATGCCACCAGCCAAAGCGGGTGAAATCCCCGATGATGTCCACCGTGGGAATGCCCGCGAAATTGAGCGGCACATGGTCATCGATGATCGGCCCGGCGGCCATGCCGAACTGCCCCTCCGCACCTTCCGCCCGTGCCGCTGCCAGCACCGACTCCTTCAGTTCCACGGGCGTGTCGCTCGGCAGCCGGATCGACAGATCCTTATGCCCGATCATGTCTAACAAAATTCCGAAAGTCGGCTTGTTATCGCGCGAGCGCCATTGGTTCGCATAGTGACGGCTGCCATAGAGCCCGTCCTGCGGGGTGATGTTCTCGCCAAAAGCCTCCTCGCCATCGAAGAACACAAGCTCTAGCTCCGCCGCCTGCTCCGGTCTCTCCCGCGCCAGAAATTCCGCGATCACCACGATGGCCGCGCAGGCCGATGCCGCGTCGTCGGCTCCGAGGAAGTGCCGGTCCTTGAAGAATTTCGAATCGATGTGAGCGCAGAGGATTCCCCGCACCGGCCGCGCCCATGGATCATCCTTACCGGTGGAAAACCGGGCCCGCACGTTTTCAAACGCCACCTTGCCAACCGGCGTCATCCGCTCGAATGGCTGGCCTTGCGTCACCCAGCCAGCCTTTTCCAACTCGGCACGGACCCGCGTCCTCACCGCTGCCAGGGACTCTGATCCCGGCGGCCGCGGACCTTTCGCGAGAATCGCCGCGGTTTGTTCGTAAGCCGCCTGTCCCAGCCTGGGCGCACTCCGGTCGTGCAGCCACCAAGCCAGGCCGCCTGCGGCCACCAGCGTCACCACCAGCGTTAAAATCCATCGCGAGCGCATGCCGGAGTGTGAAAAACCGGGACCGCGATGGAAAGCGCAAAGCCGCCGGATCCGCCATCACTTCGCTGCCAGCAAGTTCCGGCAGCCCCACAAGTAGTTCCAGCCGGAGAGCAGCGTCAGCGCCAGCGCCAGCCAAAGCGAGACCGGCTGCACCCAGCCATCAGGGCTTGAGAGGTAATGGATGAGCGCGACAAACCGGTTTCCCGTGTCGAGCGGCTCGAACGCGAACCACGCTAGACAGCTGATGCAAAACGTCAGTTGGAGCCCGGTTTTCCATTTGCCCAAACGATCCGCGGCCATCACCTGCCCGGCTTCCAACGCGATCTGCCGCAGCCCGGTGACCAGGAATTCTCGCGCCAGGATGAGCACCGTCACCCATACCGGACAACTCCCCCCGGCACTCAGATAGACAAACGCGGAACACACCAGCACTTTGTCCGCCAGGGGATCGAGCAGCTTGCCCATCGGCGTGACGAGGCCCATCCTGCGGGCCAAATAGCCATCCAAAAAATCGCTGATCGCCGCAATCACGAAGGAAACCAGCGCAACCCAATGCCCTACGGCGCTGGCGAACGAGGTGCCCGCAACGAAGACACCCGTCAGCACAAGACGTGAAAGCGTGATCGCATTCGGAAGGTTCACCGGCACAATGTGGAAAATCCATTGCCCCTTGGCAACAAACGGTTTCGCTCCTGCCATGGAGCACGAATCCCGGAAAACAAAAGAGGCGGCCGAAGCCGCCTCCTGATCATTTGCCGCTGGCTTGGCTCTTCACCAAACGCTCTGTTTGACGTAGATTACGTCGAACGGCCTGACATAAAATGCGCGGCTCTCCACTCCGCTGAGGGCATTGTTCAAATTGAGCACGTAGCGCTGGATTTTTCCACCCTCGTTGCGCATCACGATCACCTGCTTGGGATTGGCCAGTGGGGAGAAACCACCGGCTTCCATCACCGCCTCCAACACCGTCATCGGGCGATCCAGCGGGATCTTTCCGGGCCGCAGCACCTCACCCGAGAGATAAACGCCCGCGGCAGCACTCTCCAGGGAAACCACCACCGTGGGGTCCTGCAGGTGGGGCTGATACATTGAAGTCAACTGCGCCTGGAAACTCGTGATCGTTCTGCCCGAGGCGCTGACGTCGCCAATCGTCGGCAAGCTGACCTTGCCATTGGCTTGGACCTTCTGCTTGGTGTTCAATTCGGGAGCACCGGAGAATGAGACGCTGATTTCATCCCCGGGAGCCAGGGCACCACTGGGCCGGGATGCGCCGGCTTCCGCCGGAACCTGCGAAACCCCGTCCATGTCCTGGCACGCGAGCGAGGAGAAGGCCGCGAACGCAGTGAAAAGACAGCTTGCCGCCACCCCGAGATTCCGCCGGAGCCTGGCTCCCGTAGAGTTCGAGATGCCGTTCTGAGTTACGTTTTGACCGGCTTTCACCTTCATCGTTGTTATCATCATGGTATTGCTTTCGGTTGATGGTTTGCTTTCTGATCTGCGGATTTTTCCTCACGAATCATGGCCGCGAGGTTGCTGGAATCTCACATTCCGGTGTTTTCCAAATAGTCGGACCAATCGGTGGGAAGCGGGGCACTCTCAATGCCACTCCGGATGCGGCCCTCCCACTCCGGATTGAATGTGGTGCTGGTTCCATAAACCATGATCAAATCTACAGTGCCGATGCTGCGAAGCGCATGACCAACACCGGGCGGGATCACCACCGCGGCATTTTCAGTTCCAGCCATGCTGTCACCAGTGATGGTGAAGCGCATGATCCGGCGTGTCAATCCCTCCCTCTCATCCACAAGAATCATTTCGCAGATCCCGGTCAGGAAAAACATCACATCCCATTGCTCGCGATCATATGGCCGCCGGGAAAAGTCATCCGGCGCATCCAAGAAAAGCTCCCGGAACCACTGGCCCGCCGCCACCCCATCCGGCAGGTGCGGCGGATGGATGTGGAAGCCTTTCGCGCTATCCCGGTGCATCAACGCGGATGCCCATTGTTTGGGCGCAAGGCCGATGCGGTCCAGCACGCCCTCGTTCAGACGGGTCAATTCGGCAAAATAGCCCCTTCCCTTCTGCTGAAACACGCGCCTGGGAAAAATCTCCACTCCGGGAATCCAAGCCTCCGCCAGTTCATCGCGGTTGCGAATCGCCTCGGAGACATCCAATCCGGTGGTGCGCAGACGGCGGGCGGCCGCCTCTTTGGAATAGTCCCGCGTCTCAAGCAAGCTGCGGGCCGAAGGTTTGAGCCCCTTCCAGACATCGTTCGTTGGGCAGTTCATGATTTGAGCGGTCAGAGTGCTTGCAGATAGTCTCCATAGGGAGTGCCGGCATATTTCACAACCGATTCCCCGAGTTTAGTGCGATCAATCCGGCCTTGCAGCAGGGCGATTTCTTCCGGACAGGCAATCTTCAAGCCCTGGCGCTGCTGGATCACCTGCACGAATTGGGTGGCGTCAGCCAGCGAGTCGGGCGTGCCGGTGTCCAGCCAGGTGGTACCGCGGCCCAGGATCTCGACCCGTAGTTCGCCGCGCTCAAGATAGAGCCGGTTGAGGTCCGTGATTTCGAGTTCGCCACGCGGCGATGGTTTGAGGCTTTTTGCCGTCGCCACGACATTCCGGTCGTAAAAGTAAATCCCCGGCACCGCATAGTTCGACTTCGGCCGCGCGGGCTTCTCCTCCAGCGAAACCACCCGCCCATCCGCATCGAATTCGACCACGCCGTATTGCTCGGGCTCCTTCGTGTGATAACCGAATACCGTGGCGCCCTCGATGCGCCGGGACGCGGCGAGCAGCGACGAGCCGAGTTCGTGGCCATAGAAAAGATTATCTCCCAGAACCAGGCATACCGGCTCTCCGGCAATAAACTCCTCGCCGATCAGGAAAGCCTGCGCCAGGCCCTCGGGTTTTGGCTGTGGGGCATAGGAAATTTCCAAACCCCACTGTGAACCATCACCCAGCAGATTTTCAAAGCCCGGCAAATCGCGCGGAGTGGAGATGACCAGGATTTCCCGGATGCCCGCCAACATCAGAACCGTGAGCGGATAGTAGATCATCGGCTTGTCATACACCGGAATGAGTTGCTTGCTCACGGAGTGCGTCATGGGGAAAAGGCGGCTGCCCGTTCCTCCTGCGAGAATGATGCCCTTGCGCAGCGATTGCTCCGGGGGTGCGAGTTTCAGACGGCTGTTGTCGATATCGATCATGAGTAATTGGGTCAGACGAGGGTTCCGAGTCTCTCACCACGGTAGCTGCCGTCCTCAATGCTGCGGATCCATGCCTCGTGGTCGAGATACCACCGCACCGTCCGGCGCAGGCCCGAGGTGAAATTTTCGCGTGGATGCCAGCCGAGCTCGGCTTCGATCCGCGCGGGGTTGATCGCATAGCGGTGGTCATGGCCGGGGCGGTCCCTGACATAGGTGATGAGTTCGTCGTCGGAGCGCGTCACCTTGTCCGGCGCGAGTTCGCGCACGGTGCCGATGATGGCGCGCACGACATCGATGTTGCGCATCTCGCACTTGCCGCCGATGACGTAGGTCCGGCCGGGGACGCCGCGCAACAAGGCCATGGCCAGTCCCCGGCAGTGATCCTCCACATAGAGCCAGTCGCGGATGTTCGATCCGTCGCCATACACCGGAAGCGGTTCACCCTTGAGGGTTTTGCGGATCATCAGTGGCAGCAGTTTTTCCGGAAACTGATAGGGGCCGTAGTTGTTGGAGCAGTTGGTGGTGACCACCGGCAGGCCGTAAGTGTGGTGATAGGCGCGGGCGAGGTGGTCGCTGCCCGCCTTGGAGGCGCTGTAGGGGCTGTTGGGCGCGTAGGGCGTATCCTCGCAAAAGGCCGGTTCTTCCGGGCCGAGCGAGCCGTAAACCTCGTCGGTGGAAACGTGCAGGAAGCGCAGTTCCGGATCATCCATGCGCTTGGCCTCCACCGCATATTGGCGGAACGCCTCCAGCAGGCGGTAGGTTCCCACGAAGTTCGTCATGATGAACTCCTCGGGATTGTCGATCGAGCGGTCCACGTGCGACTCGGCGGCAAGATGCATCACCGCGTCGATCGCGTGTTCTCGCAAGAGTCCGGCGACGAGTTGGCTGTCGCCGATGTCGCCCTGCGCGAAGACATGCCTCGGATCGTCTTCAAGGTCCGCCAGACTGGCGCGGTTGCCGGCGTAGGTCAGCTTGTCGAGTGTCACCACGCGCGTGATGTCCGCGCCGAGTTCTGCGGCCGCATCGCCTAACAAGTAATGCACGAGGTTCGAACCGATGAATCCGGCACCGCCGGTGACAAGAATGTTCATGTGGACTTGGTTTGTCTGATGGAAAGGGGTGCGGCAAGCCCGCTTTGCGGCCCCGCCCTCAATTCAGGAAGATTGGTGCGGCGGAACGACGTTGTGCATTACGTGTTCGCGTATCGATTCCCGCCATGAACGAGGGTGGATGCCGGTCAATTCACTGAATTTCCGAGTGTCCATCGCGCTGTTGACGGGACGTCTTGCCACAAAAGCCGCCACGGAATCGACCGGGATGCCGGTGATTTCCTGCGGCAGCACCGGCAGGCCCGCCTCGTGCGCGGCATCGATGCAATACTGGCCCCAGTCGCGCCAGGTGCAGGGCTCGGAGTTGCAAAGATGGAACAAACCCGCGGCGGGGCCGTCCGAGTTGCCGAAAACCAGCGCATCCAGCCATTCGATGAGATCCATCGTGTAGGTCGGACAGGCGATTTTGTTTCCCGGCAATGTGATGCCGGTCTTGGCGGATGCCTGGCCGATGATCCACTCGGGAAAGGCCAGCCGGCCCGGCCCGAAGACCCATGACACCCGCGCCACAAGATTCCGGGCGGATGCCGAGAGAACGCGGCGCTCTCCTTCGAGTTTGGACTTGCCATAGACACTGATGGGATGTGCTTCATCCGATTCCACATATGGCCCGTCCTTGAGTCCGTCGAACACCATGTCGGTGCTGATGTAGGTGACATGGGCGCCCTTCGCTGCGGAGATTTCCGCAATCCTGCCAGGGCCTTCGGCATTCGCGGCAAACGCCTCTTCCCGGTTCGCCTCACAATAATCCACTGCGGTAAGCGCTCCAGCCAGAAACAGCAGGTCGTATTCAAGGTTGCCGAGTGCGGCGTCAATCGACGCGGGCAAAGTGAGATCCAGTTGCTTGCGGTCAAAGGAGGTCACGTCATGGCCCGCTCTCAGAATCTCCGCGAGAGCAGCACCAAGGCGTCCTCCGGAGCCGACGACAACAATTCGTCTCCGCGTTTGGATTCCCTTGACTGTCTGTGTCGTGCTCATTTGTTTTTCGTGTTCTTTCCGTGATAGATATCCGCAGTGAGCCGTGCGACCAGATCCCAGTCCCAACCGGCGGCCCGTTCCAGGTTGCACGCACCCATTCCGGCGAGTTTCGGGGCTTCGGAAACTGCCCGTTGCATGGCATCGCGCAAGCCGTTGGGATCGGCCGGGTCATAGAGAAATCCACCGCTCTCCTCGAGGGTGTCCTCGAGCGCTCCCATTTTGGGTGCGATGCAGGCTCGCGAGTAGGACATCGCCAGAATCAACGCACCTGAAGTCAGCGCCCTCGTGTAAGGAAACACCACCACATCTGCGGCGTTCAGATAATCCTGCATCTCATCGTTCTCGATATGCGCGAGCCGGTACTGAATTCCGGCATGATCGCCCGCAGCCGATGCGATTTTAGTGGAGAGTTCTTCGGAAAACGGTTTTCCCGCAATCAACAGGTGGATGTCATCGTTGGCCAGCGCCTTGAAGTGCTCGATCAGGCCCACCACGCCCTTGTAGGGGCGGATCATTCCGAGAAAGAGGAAGGTCAGTTGTCCTTCGGGCACTCCGAGCTTCGTCCGTGCCTCACGCTTGCCGATGACATTCGGATAGCTGTCGATGTAGTTGCCATGGGGAACCACGAACACGCGTTCATCCGCTTTCACGTTCCATTGTTTTTCGACCGCTCTTCCCGCGGCGGCGGAGTGGACGATGATGGCATCCGCCCGGCGAAACAACAGCCGCGATAACATCAGGTCCACCTTCGGGAAAAGCGCCTCGTGATGGAAAATATCGTGGATGGTCCAGACCACGCGCACGCCGTGCCGCTGGAACCGGAACAGACGCAGCCAGAACAACGCGAAGCGCGACGAGTCCAGGAGTCCGAGCCCGAAGCGCGGAAGCGCGTGGAGGTGAATCACGTCGGGAAGCTTCCCCGCGGCACGGCTCGCCCTGGCAATCCACTTGAGACCGTCCTCACTGCGGACCTGCACGCCATTCTCCAACAGATGCTCCGCCAACTCGGTGTGATACGGATTGCCCGGCCATTGCGGAACGAAGTGGCAAACGGTCGGGTTCTGATGCTGCTTGGGATTCGCCATGTTTCAGTGTCAATGACTTTGGCGGGACCAGGGTCGATCGGCAACACCCACGCGGCTGAGGCACGAGTCCACTGCGGCAAGCACCTTCGGCGCGATCGCATCCCAGCTCCACTCGGAGGAAAACCTCTCCCACGCCCGCTCGGCAAGGCCGTCGCCCAACTCGCGGCTTTCTAACAACCCAACGCAGGCTGCCGCAAAATCCCTGGCGCTGTCGGCAAGCAGGCACTCACGCCCGCTTTCGATCTTGTATCCGTATGCACCAAGGCTGGTGGAAACCACCGGGCTTTTCCGGCTGAACGCCTCGGCGATTTTGATCCGCGTGCCACCGCCGACATTGATCGGAACAATCGACGCGGACCAGCCCGCGATTTCCCGGCTGACATCATCGACAAACCCGAGACCATCGATGTCCGGTCCCGTTGCGGCGATCCCCGCATCCGTGTTCATGCCGACAAGCCGGAGCCGCGCGTCCCTTCGTGCGGCCTTGACCAGCGGCCACACATGGCTGATGAACCAACGGAGGCCCTCGAAATTCGGTTGATAGCAAAGCGTGCCGATGAAGCCGATCTGCGGCGGATCCACAGGAATGCGCACCGGTTCCGAGGACGGTGCCTCGAAACCGTTTGGGATGATGTGAATTCCATCTCCCCCACCAAGGTATTGTTTGTCCCTATCACTGCAAACACAGACGATTCCGAAGCGGTCCAACAGAACCCGCTCGCGCCTGCGCCAGAGAATGACCTGCCGCACGGCCTTGAGACGTTTGAACCAGTTTCCCTGTTGTTTTGCGATCCCCTCATACACCTGGCTCTGGATGTCATCGATATCAAGAACCGCATTCGGCCAGGTGGCACGGCCCAAGCTGTTGGGAAGCAGGATGCCATGAAACCAGACCAGATCGTATTCCCGGACGATCCGGCCCAAGCACGCGGCGGACTCCTCGCTGAGCTTCAACCTGCCGGTGAACGCATAATAGGGATCGATCTCCCGTCTCGCCAGCGCCCCGACAGTTTTCGGAGCCATGTGGTCCATGTCAAAAACCGCGCGGAGATCGAACTCCTTCCTTACTTGTTCCTGCGTGGCCTCATCAATTTTCCCGAAGGGAATGATCACCATGCCGAGCGTGCTGTATTGCTTGAGGATACGCGCCATGTGAAGCGTCCTGAGTTTTCCACCATAAGACGGGCCGCAGGGACAATGCGCGGTGATGAAAAGGATGCGTGGCATGCGGAGTGGTGGCGGATGCTTACGACAGGGCAACCAACACCGGCTGCGCGAACCACGAGTTGATCGTGCGCGGCGCAACATCCGGCCAACGTCCGCCGCCGGGCATCATCGCCGCAAGGCGGGACCAGGCCGGACGACTGCCCGCCATGGCTTCCCGGATCAGGAACATGCGGCGTTCCGAGGCGTCCTTCCTGCCGGATTGTTCCCGCAGGAAAACCTTCATTTCGGCCGCCTTCGATGCGAGACGGATGATCGTTTCGCGCGCGTCAGGCGAGGCCACGCACTCATCGAGTTGGTTCATCACATCGTCGATCATGGCATCGATCTTCGCCTGGTGTTCCGGCGAGTTGAGGCCCACGAAAGCCGTCGCCTGGCTAGGGTGCATGCGCCAGCCTCCCCAGGTGTCCGGCACGTGGACCGCGGATGCGGCGAGCGCGGCGCGCAGGTTCCAGTGAAAATCGCCGATCGAACCCCAGTCCGCCTTGTAGAGCCCCACCTTGTCAAACAACGGGCGCCGGATGAGCAACTGCGTCACGGAGGAATAAATGTTGTCCCCCAACAGGCAGAGAATCCCGTCATACGGCGCGACGCGCTTGTGCCGCGCATTCATGATATCTCCGGAACTCTTCGCAAACAACGAACCCGAAGACCACCAGTCGTGTCCCGGCGCTCCGTGTTCGTCGATCACCTTCATCGGACAATGCGCCAGATCGCAATCCGGGTTCTCGTCCAGCGCGGCGGCCATCTTTTCAAGACAATCCTCCGCCATGGTGTCATCGCTGGTGGCGACATAGACGAACTCGCCGCGGGCCTGGCGGATGCAGTTGTTCCAGTTGGCATACATGCCCTCGCGCGGCTCCTGGCTGATGCGCACGCGGGGATCACGCCTTGCAAGATCCTGGAAGAACTCCCAGGCACCGTCCTCGGAATAGTTGTCGCAAACGACAAGCTCCCAGTCGGTGAGCGTCTGCGCCATGATGGTGGCGATCCGCTCATCCAGATAGGCGCGGTTGTTCAGGTTCGGCAGGCAGACGGATACCCGTGGAGCGCTCATTTTTCCCTCACCTCCCATGATTGGACGATTTCGCCGAAGATGTCGTCGAGCGTCTTGGTGATGTCCCAGCCCGGATAATGGGCGCGGAGCTTGTCGAGATTGCTGATGTAGCACATGTGGTCGCCCTCGCGCGCCTTGTCCACGTATTCGTAGTTCATCGGTTTGCCGGTGAGCGCCTCCACGCGCTGGAAGGCCTCGAGGATGGAGCATGAATTCCCGCGGCCGCCGCCGATGTTGTAAACCTCGGCGCAGCGCGGCTCCGCGATGAAACGCTCGGCAAAACACGCGACATCCAGCGAGTGGATGTTGTCCCGCACCTGCTTGCCCTTGTAGCCGAAAACCTTGTAGGTGCCGCCGGTGATGTTCACCTTCACCAGGTAACTGAGAAACCCGTGCAGCTCGACACCCGAGTGGTTCGGGCCGGTGAGGCAGCCGCCGCGCAGGCAGCAGGTCGGCATGCCGAAATAGCGCCCGTATTCCTGCACGAGGATGTCACCCGCCACCTTCGACGCTCCGAAAAGCGAGTGCTTGGATTGGTCGATGGTGAAGCTTTCCCCGATGCCGTTCCAATACGCCGGGTCGTCATAGTCCCAGCGGGTTTCCAGTTCCTTGAGCGCGATGCGGTTGGGCGCGTCGCCATAGACCTTGTTGGTGGATAGGTGGACGAAGGGGACTTCCGGGCGTGCAAGCCTGACGGACTCCAGCAGATTGAGCGTCCCGACGGCGTTCACATCGAAGTCATCGAAGGGACGCGAAGCGGCGAGGTCGTGGCTCGGCTGGGCGGCGGTGTGGATCACCGCGTCCGGCTGGATTTCACGGACCAGATCCACCATGCCCTGGCGGTTGCGCAGGTCCATCTCATGGTGCTCGAACCCGGCGCACTCGGTGGCCAGGCGCTGCTGGTTCCAGCGTGTGTCACCCTGCGGCCCGAAGAAATCGGCGCGCATGTTGTTGTCCATGCCATGGATCTTCCATCCAAGGTCGTGGAAATACCTCACCATCTCCGATCCGATGAGGCCGTTGGATCCCGTGATCAGCAGTTTTCTGTCGTTCTTCATGTTGTTAGAGTGGCCGGATGATGTTTTTCAGCCGCTTGTTGCCCGTCCTTGAGGATGTGCTCCTCCCAGAAGGCCTTGTCATACCTCGCCCATGCGTGGCAGCCGAAAGGCATCACGCCGCCGGTGCGCTCAAGGCAGCGGCGGGGTTCCATCTCAAAAGAGAAGGCAAGTCCCTGCTCAAGCGTGCCGACCTTGAAGGCGGGAAAAAAGGTCTTCGCCGAGTCCGACCAGAACAGATCGTTGCCGCGTTCGTTCACCTCGGCGCGGTCCATCTTGCGGAGTTGTCCGCGCAGGTTCTGAGGGGCGCTGTTCTTGATCCAGGAAGGCGCCGCCATTCGCAACGGCTTGAGCACCTTGCTCTGCAAAGCGAGAAAGCGCGAACAGTGGTCTTCCAGATACTTGGACGGGTCCGCATGGTAGCGGTTCCACAGCACCTTGAGCACCGAAGGCACGCGATAGAGCGCGAAGCCGCCGTTGCCGCAGCGCTCGACTTTCACCCACGGCGAGTCCTTGCAAATCAGGAACGGCGAGCCGATGTAGTCGAGGCCCTGATCGCACCACTCCAGCAACCGGTCTGAAAAAACCAGCGCGTCGAGATGATACATCAGGACATATTCGTAATCGGCGAATTTCTCCCAGAAATCCGTGCGATAGAGCATCCGGTTGTGATTGGCGGCGCTGCCGAAGTGCTTGCGGTCGAGCTCCACGACCGTGAATCCCTCCAGCCTGATCTCCATGCCCTGCGGCACCAGCAGGAACTTCTCGTAGTGGTCGAGGTGCGCGCGGAGATGGCGCATGGACACCTCCTCATCCTCAGTCAGGACGGGCGACGGCAGCGGCACCATGATCGCCACGCGCCTTGTAGGCTGGCGCACGGTCGCGGCACGGTTGGCGGCGAGTCTGCGGATGACCTGTTTCATGGTTTGGATGCCGGCTGGAAATCAGGCCACGAGAGATCCTTGTCCGATACGATCTTCCGACCCACATCCGGCCATTCGATGCCGAACAAAGGATCATCAAAACGGATGCCGCCTTCGGCTGCGGGTTGGTAGCAGGCGGAAACCATGTAGAGCATTTCGGTGTCATCCTCCAGTGTCTGGACGCCGTGGGCGCAACCGGCGGGAACGTAAACCGCCCGGCAGGATGATGCGGATATTTCAAATCCGGCCCACTTGAGATAAGTGGGAGAGTCCGGCCGGAGGTCGATGATCACGTCGAAGAGCGCGCCTCTCACGCAGCGGACGAACTTGGCCTCCTCATGCGGGGCTGTCTGATAGTGCATGCCGCGGATCGTTCCCTTGCGCGTGCTCAACGAGAAGTTCACGTCGGGATAAACCGTTTCCAGCCCCTTGTCCGCAAACTCGCGGGCCGACCAGGCGCGTGCGAAAAACCCGCGATGGTCCTCCATTCTCCTGAAATCCACGAGATAGGCGCCGTGGATGGATGTTTCGGTGAAAATCATGACCGTGGATCATTCGATGACTCATGACAGGGCGGGACCAATGCCGATGCCCTCGTAACGGTCGACAGCCGTCCTCGGGATCACGCGCCGGCCGTCCACCAGCAGCGGCTGAACCGCCAACTTGGCGAAGATTTCCGGCAGTTGTCCGAACTCGGGCCAGCGGGTCATCAGCAGAACCGCCTGCGCGCCCGACACCGCTTCCTCGAGAGCATCGGCATAATGCAGCGTGCCTGTGCCGAAGTGGCGCTCCGCCTCACCACGGGCAATGGGATCGAACACCGTCACGCGCGCGCCGCCGTCCAGCAATGCCTGGATCACCGGCAGCGCGGGCGACTCGCGGATGTCGTCGGTGCCCGGTTTGAACGCCACGCCGAGCACGGTGACACGCACCTCTCTGAGGCTGTTGAAATGGGAGCCCAGCAAATCCAACATCCTGTCCGGCTGTGCGAGATTCACCTTCACCACCGAGTCCAGCAGGCTCATGTCGCGGCCCAGCTTGCGGCCGTGGGCGATGAGCGCCTTGACGTCCTTGGGGAAACAACTGCCGCCGAAACCGCAGCCGGCTTCCAGGTAGGTGTTGAACGACGGATGGATGCGCGTGCCGTCCGGCAGGATCGGGCTGAGCCGCTTGTCGAGATGCACGCCGCGCATGACTTCGGTGACATCCACGCCCGGGATGGCCGCGCAGAGGTTGCCGATCTCGTTGGAAAAGGAAATCATGGTCGCCAGCAGCGAGTTGGCGGTGTATTTGATCATTTCAGCCGAACGCGGGTCGGTGCGCAACTGGTCGACACCGTCAAACGGCCGGTAGAGTTCGCGCATGACATCGAGTGTTGCCTCATCAATGCCGCCGAGAACGATGCGGTCCGGATTCATGAAGTCGGCCACAGCTTCACCTTCGCGCAGGAACTCGGGATTCATGCCAACGCCGAAATCCCGGCCGGCCTTTTTGCCGGAGGCTTCCTCCAGGATTGGCAGCACCACGTCGCAGGTAGTTCCGGGAACCACCGTGCTCTTTACCGTGACGACATGGTAGGAGGCTTTATCCCTGAGCACCTCACCGGTCTGGCGGGCTGCGGTGCGGATGTACTTCAGATCGATCTCCTTGCCGTCGAAGGGCGTGCCGACCGCGATCATTGTGAACACCGTGCTCGACACCGCGGCACGAAGGTCGGTGGTGGCTCGGAAGTTCAGTCCGCAGACCCGCTTGAGCAGTTCACCAATGCCTTTCTCATGGATCGGCGAATCCGCCGCGTTGATGCGAGCCACCTTGGCTTCATCCACATCCACGCAGGTGACGTCGTGGCCCTTTGCGGCGAGGCAGACACCGGACACAAGGCCCACGTATCCGGTTCCAATGATCGATATTTTCATGATTCTTCCTTTGCTTGTTGGTTGTCTCTATACCACACCAAAGTGCGTCGCAATCCTTCCTCAATGGGCGTTTCGGGCTCAAACCCCAATTCTTCCCGTGCCTTGGCGATGACAGGGCAGCGGCGGAGGGGGTTGTCTGTCAGGTATTCGCTGTCGTTGCTGACGCCATGCACGACCTTGCCGGTGTATCCGAACAACCCGCGCGCGGCGGCGGCGAGCATTTCAGCGAGCGTGAGCATGGAGATTTCCGGCGTCTCGTTGCCGATGTTATAGGCCTCGCCCGGCCTGCCCCTGACAAGGATCTTGAAATAGCCCACAATTGCGTCGGCCACATAACAGAAGGTGCGCGTTGGGCTGCCATCGGACAGCAGCACGAGATCCTTGCCTGCGAAAAGATCGCGGGCGAAATCCGGGATCACGCGGCGGTCGGTGATTTTCAATCCCGGGCCGTAGTTGTTGAACGGACGCGCCGAGGCGACCGGCAACGAGTATTGGCGTGCGAAGTTCACACACAGGGTTTCACCGTATCGTTTCGACTCGTCATAGCAGGCGCGCGGACCGGTGCATGAGACGTTGCCGCGGTAGGTTTCGGGTGTCGGGATCTGGTCGGGGCTGGGGTCGCCGTAAATCTCGCTGGTGGAGAAAAACATGAAACCTGATATCGGATGACCGTTTTCCTGTTGCCGCAGGCAGCGTTCCAAGAGAAGCCGCAGGCCGTTGACGTTCGCGTCCATCGTTTCGATTGGATACTTCCGGTAATAGATCGGCGAGGCGATGGATGCGGCATGGATGATGTAATCGAGATGGCCGATGTCGTCGGGCAGAGGATCGGTGACGTCGTGGCGCAGCAGGGTGAGCGACGGATCATCGGATAGCGCGGTGAGCCACTCGGGCACTCCGCGGATGTAATTGTCGCTGGCGATCAAGCGGATCGGCGCGCCGGAACCGGAGGTCCGGTTCCAATGCAGGATGGACTGCACGAGATAGTGGCCGAGAAAGCCCGCCGCACCGGTGATGAAGAGGGTTTTGCCTTCCATGGCCGCGAACTCGCGACTCAGCCGGCTGCATATGGCGGCAAGGTCGTGAGTGACAACCTCCGCTGCCGTGTTGGGGCTTGTTTCGGTATTCATAATTTCAGGTGAGTGATGTGGAACGGGCCAGTTGGCAGGATCTGAGTTCATCCACCAAGCGTCCCGGCGGCAGTTCCACGTCCGCGTATCCGATCGCTTCATCGCAGGCGATGTCGCGCAACAAACGGCAACCCTCGGACAATCCCATCGGCAGCAGGTTCTCCCGCAGGGCGACCGGAGCGTTCTCACAGGTTCCGTAGCTGTGGTAGCCGCCTATGCCGTCGAGCACCGTGCCCGCCTTGAGATCGGTTTTGGCGAGGGTGACGACATCCACCTTGTGCTCGCGGGCGGCGATGACGGTATCGCGGAAAAGCACGATGCGCGCGGCCGAGAGCGCCGCGTCGAAGTAGCAAAGATGGGTGTGCGCATAGAACGCGTAGAGCGGCCCCTCACCCATTTTATAGAGCTTGAGGTTGAAGCAGTGAAACGGATCGTCGTGCGTGGCCAGGACAAACACCCCGGCAGGGGGCGAGGCTCCGACGACATAATCGACCACGCCGCCCAGCTTGCGCAGCTCGTCCACATCGTAGCGGCCGTTGTGGCACAGCTCGTCGATGTGGTGTCCGTGGAAATCTCCGCCGAGCATTCCCCGACGGGCAACGCACATGCCTGTGGCGTTGGCGACGCAGGCCTGTTCGAAGGAAATCTTCGTTCCATCGGCGAAGCTGGTGACCATTTTTACGCCCTGTTTCCAGGTTTTGGCGAAGCCTTCCTGTGTGGTGGGGTTGCGGCGGCAGTCCTGCAAGCCCTTGATGTTGCCGCAGACCAGAGGCTCCAAGCCCAGGCTTTTGACATAACGCCAGAGATTCATCTCCACGCCGGGCTGGTCGCCGTCGCACACCGAGTAGATCACGCCGGCCTCGTCCGCGCGGGTGCGGAGTTCAAGTCCGATGGTGGCATCCATCTCGGCGTTCATCGTCAGGTAGTCCTTGCCGCAGGCAAACGCATGCAGCGCGACTTTGGCGGCGGGCTCCACTTCGGATAGAACCTCGACGATGATATCGACACCCTCCGCCTCGCATGCGAGCAACGGATTATCGGTGACCGCCGTCACGCCGCTCGCGATGCAATCATTGAGCGAGGCAAGGTCGGATACTTCTTTCCACTGACGGACTCCTGCGAGCTCCAGCGCACGGACGGCGTTTGCGATCGTGCGGTTCGCTATCACGGCCAGCTCCATGCCGGTGGTTCGCGTGACGATCTGGCTGGCGACGCCTCTGCCGATCGCTCCCGCGCCAATCATGGCGACTTTGACCGGACGGCCTTCTTCCGCTCTTTTCGCGAGTGCTGTGTCAACGATGATCATGATGTTTGAATGCTTTGGTAGGGAATGGGAGTGGCTTCAATTCGCCCAAGGAAGCCTCAGCTCCGCGGCATCCGCCACATAACGTTTGATTTGATCCTTGCTGAAAGCCTCCATGTCCGCGGAATTGCCCGCTCCTTCATGACGCCGCATGTACCATTCAACGGTGTGGCGAACGCTCCGCTTGAAGTCCCATACCGGACGCCAGCCGAGAATATGGGCCGCCTTGTCGATGGACAGTGTGAGAAGTTTCGCCTCATGCACGGCTTCCGGATCGGATCCGTCCACCCATTCTCCCGGCCATTTGGCGAGAATCGCGGACACCAGATCCCTCACCGGCCTGAGGGAGTTGGAATCCGGGCCGAAGTTGAATGGAGTGGCGGCGGGCGAGTTCTTGCCATCTTTCGCGACACGCGCGCCAAGCAAGAGATAACCGCCGAGACACTCCAGAACATGCTGCCACGGCCTGACCGCGGCGGGATTGCGCACAAACACCGGCTGGCCGGAAACAAGCGCCTTGATGCAATCCGGAATAATGCGGTCCGGCGAGTAATCCCCACCGCCGATGACGTTGCCGGCGCGGGCCGTCACCACCGCGCCCAAGCCGTCGTCATTAAGGAAAAACGAGCGGTTCCATGATTGCGCCACCAGCTCGGTGGCCGCCTTGCTCATGGAATAGACATCGTGCCCTCCTAGCGCGTCGTTCTCGCGGTATGCATGTTCCCACTCGCGGTTTTCATAACACTTGTCACTGGTGACGACGACGGTGGTGCAGCGGATGCGTTCGCTGCGAATGGCGTCCAACAGGTGAGCCGTGCCGAGCGCGTTGCTGGCGAAGGTTGCCACCGGCTGGTCGTAGGAAAGCCGGACGAGCGCCTGGGCGCCGAGGTGGAACACAATCTCCGGACGGATCTCCGCGACAGCGGCCCGCAAGGCCTCCGCGTCCCGGACATCGCATGTCCTGCTGCTTGCGAAACAATCGGAGCTGATGACTTCGTGCAGGTTGGGGCTTTCCTCCGGCGCGAGCGCAAGTCCATGGACTTGCGCCCCGAGTTGGGAGAGCCACATCGATAGCCAGCCCCCCTTGAAGCCGGTGTGACCGGTCAGCAATACCCGTTTCCCCTCATAGTATCCGTTGAATATCATCGCGATTGTGAATTGATCATGAAATGTCGTGATGCGGGTAGGACGCCCGCTTGAGTGAGGTGGAGCAGGCATGAGCCGCTCGTCCGGATCACCGGCCCTGCTTCCAAAGCGCCCACGGCGGATTCCCGCTCGCCCACATCTCCTCCAGCACCATCTTGTCCCGCAAGGTGTCCATGCTTTGCCAGAATCCGTCGTGTTTGAAGGCGCAGAGTCTGCCGTCCGCGGCCATGCGCTGCATCGGCTGCTGCTCCCAGGTGGTGTCGTCGCCCTCAATGTAGTCGAAAACCCCGGGTTCCAGTACGAAGAAGCCGCCGTTGATCCACGCGCCGTCACCGACGGGCTTCTCGTGGAAGTGCGCTATCTTGGCTTCTTCCGCGGCTAGCGTGAAGGCTCCGAAACGGCCGGGCGGTTGCACCGCGGTGAGTGTACAAAGCGCCTTGTGTTTGCGGTGGAAGGCGATGCTTGCCGGGATGTCTATGTCGCTCACACCGTCGCCGTAGGTCATGCAGAAGGTTCCGTCGTCGAGGTATTCGCGCACGCGCCGGAGGCGGCCGCCGGTCATGCTTTTCTCTCCTGTGTCCACGAGCGTGATGGTCCACGGTTCGACGTGGTTGCTGAGAAATTCAATTTGGTTGGTCTTGAGATTGAAACGCACGTCCGACCGTCCGAGGACATAGTTGGCGAAATACTCTTTGATGAGGTGGCCCTTGTAGCCGAGGCAAATGACGAAGTCGTTGATGCCATAATGGCTGTAGATGCTCATGATGTGCCAGAGGATCGGCTTGTTGCCGATTTCGATCATGGGCTTGGGCTTGATGGCGCTTTCTTCGCTGATGCGGGTTCCAAAACCTCCCGCCAGAATGACTGCTTTCATAATGGGACCTTACTCAAAATTTCCCGCCCGCGGGAATTCCGCGATGACGTAGTGAAAAGCGCTTGCCATCAAACGAGAGCCGTCCGTTGGCCAATCACCCGGGCGGGAATACCGCCTGCAATAGCATTGGCCGGAACGTTCTGAACCACCACCGCACCGGCGGCCACTACGGCACCCGCGCCAATGGTCACTCCCTGGAGCACGGTGACGCCGTAACCAATCCAGGCACCGTCACCCACGGTGATGTCGCCCTTGCTGGTCAGCGCCTGCTCCATGATGGAAATGCCGGGACTCATCCCGTGGTCGTAACAATAGAAACCGCAGCCCGGCGCGATTTCGACCTGTTTGCCAATACGGATTTCCGAGAGATAAGCATGAATGTGGCATCCCGGCTGGATGTGAGTGGACTCACCGATGCGGATTCGCCCGCCCATACCCGTTTCGACGAAAGTATCACCATACAGATGCACCCGGTCCTGAAGCTCGATCGCGCCGCCTTGGCTGGTGCAATAGATGATCACGCCATCCCCGAGGTAGACATGATTTCCCCGACGAAGGTCCGGGTGAGCCACGCGGGCTTTGGGCGAGACAAACCCACGCGGCAGACGTTCCGCGAGATAGGACATTTGATGATAAGGCAGCGAATGCCGCGAGGCGAGCCATGCTGCCAGCCGCCCAAAGCCCTGGCAACCGGACCTGCCAAGCCAGAACATTCTCCAGCAGTTGCAAATTCGGTGGCGCAAAATTCGATAGATTCTCCGCATGCGGGAATTCCTTTAAACGCGTTTTTTCCGCATGTTACGGCAAGGAAACCGCCACTGCGAGGCGGGCGAACAGTTTGCCGTTCACCGCCAGCGAGCGCGGAACATACACCTTCACCCGGTCCACCCCGGCTGCAAAACCGTTCGGTTCCTCATTCACAACCACACCGGAAGTGGTGGCCGCATTGTTCCAGATGGAGAGGTTGGACGACCACTCCACTGTG
>JBGSUP010000365.1:0-16688 GCA_041753485.1 Akkermansiaceae bacterium | reverse complement strand
GGTGTGAAGTGGGCGCGCCCGGCGGTCGCAGCCCTACCGTGCGATAGATTTCCGCGAAACCCTCCGCAGTTCGGCGCGGATGCAGGTATTCGCGGTCTTCGGCATGTTTGCCGTGGCCGAGCGTTGTCGCCCGTTCGTGTGAGCCCATCACATCGGCCAATGCTGCGGCGAGGTTCTCTGCGCTGAGCGGCTCGACGATGCGGCCGTTGATGCCGTCCATGATGTATCCGGCCTGGCCGCCGTGTTTGGTGGTGACCACCGGCACGCCGATGACGCGCGCTTCCTTCACCGAGTTCGGGCTGGTATCGCCGCGGGTGGGCAGCACCGAGCACCAGGCACCTTGGAGTTGTTTCTGCATTTCCGGCCATGGCAGCAGCCCGAGGCAGCGGATGTTTTGCAAGCCGGCTAAATCGCAGGCCTGCTGGATCGCGGGATCGCCGGCGAAGCGCATTTCCCATTTGCGGTCGGGCAGGAGTTGGAGCGCATCGATCAGCAGATCCACGCCCTTGCGCTGGTCGGCTCCGCCGACGAAGAGGGCGTAGGGCCTCTGCGGATCCGGCTGCCACTCCAAGTCATAGAACGAGGGATGCACACCGTATTCGACCATCCGGCAGTCGGCCTGCGGATGGATGGACTTCACATGATCGATGCCCCACTGGCTCTCCGAGCTGACGATGGTGGCGGAGCGGATGAACGCGGGCTCGCTGGCAATCATTCTGCGCCAGCGCCAGTCGCCGGGTAGTCCGCCGATGCGCGCGTAGGCCGTGAGCACGCCTTGCATCGAGAGGATGGTCGGGCACTTGCAGTCCTGCAAAGCGCACGGATAGATCAACTCGGTGCCCCAGGCATGGACGACGTCCGGCCGGATGCGGCGGATTTCCCGGCCGAGCACGAGGCGCGCGGGCAAATAGTTGAGCGCGAGATCGACCGAGAACTTCACCGCCGGAACGCGGTGGAAATGCTGACCGAGGGCTTCGATCACCTGCCTGCGGCGGATTGTGCGGTCGAGGATGAGCCAGTGGATTTCAAGGTCCGGGAAATTCTGGAAGGCCAGTGCGAGCTGCGGCAGCCAGGTGCAGCCCTGCCCGCCGCCCCGGCCGACGGCTCCGCCGGTGAGGGCGGAGAGCGGGAATTCGGCGAGAATGGCGACGCGCAGTGGCTGCGTGGAGCATGGAGACGCGAGCATGGAATGCGGGCTGAGCGTTAGCGAAGTTTTGGAAACATGCCGCAGGCGTAGTTGGCATGGCCGAGTGAAACGAGGCAAACGCGAGGGAAGAAGTTGATTGAACCGCGAATTTCCGCGAATGTAGATTAGCAATACGGAACGATTTGTTAAATCCGTGTCAGTTAAAAAAGTAGAACAGGCAGAACCGCCACGCCCTACCGGGCCATGATTTTGGCGATGGCATCGGCGAATTTCCGGAAGTTGTCCAAATGGACATGCACGATGTCAAAGACCCTTTTCCAGTCCACCTGATCGTAGGCATGGACGGAAAGATTGCGAAAGCCAACGGCTTTGCGCAGGGCGATGCCCGTATCCTCCGGAATCATTTTTTCATCAACGAGAATGGTAAAGACCTCACCCATGGTTTTCGGCGGAGGGACGGACAGGTCGGCAATCAAATGGGCACCGATGTCCACCGAGACCTGAACGGCGCGCTCCAGATTGATACTCAGGATGTCCTGTGTGTCGATGTCATCGATCAGTTGCTCCAAGGTGTGCGGTCGCTTTTGCTCAATCCGTCCCACACATCTGGTGAGCGAATCAAGCTTCCGCATGATGATATCACGATCCATGGACGGGAGAGATAAAGCGTTGCAGGCGGCTTTCCAGCAGGGCGTTCAGTTGTGGCTCGAAGTCTTCCTGCCAGACGAGCAGGCGCTCGGAGAGGCGGCCCATAATGCCGGGTTGTTTTGAAAAAACAATTTTCCCCTTGCGAAGGATTTGTCTGAGCAGCGCGCCCTCGGCATCGGTGAGATCGACGAGATCCACCGTCCGTCCTGTTGCGCATGCGATTTGGTCAGCGAGTTTCTGGCGCTGGAAGCTGGAAAGTTTTCTTTTTGGATAAACCGCGACATCAATATCACTATCGGGCCGAAAATCGCCGACTGCCATGGATCCGAAAATCATGGCAAGCAAAAGATCCGGATCGTCCGCAAGGAAACCCAGAGAGCGGGCAATTTCGGATTGAGGCATCTTCATGGTCACAGACTAGATAGTGGAAATGCGGTGTCAAGGTGGGGCATCAAGCGAAGAGAGAAAGAATAGCTTCCGGCGGAAGAAGGTGAAGTGGGCCCAGGCTTCGTTAAAACTACGCCGGGCAAGCAGCGGCAGGGCCGCCACGCCCTACCAAGGTAGGGCTACGCGGCAGTCGTGTCGGCGATCTCCTGAAAGCTCAGTTCCTTGATTCGTGCAGCCGTTCCCGCATGCTCGATCGTCATGCTGACCAAGCGTCCGTCGTGATCCAGATCCACATAGATGTCCTCACTGATTTCCTTGGTTTCCACCACATCGGAGGCGGTGAATTCGATCAAAGCAGTGTCGGTGTCGGGGAAGTATTTGATTTTCATAAGGAAGCGTTGCGGTCGAAAAAGGCATTGTGGACGGTCTCAGCGTCCTCAAGAACAATAACCCTTAGAATCCGATTGTCCATTTCCGGGATTCTGCCCCAGTGGCGGATGCGGCCATCCGCTTGCACTTGGGTTCTAGCGGGGTGGGACAGGACGTTTTCAATCCAGACATCCTGAATCATCGCGCGGTCCGGTCGGTTGCGGGTGTGGAGGAAGTATTGGGTGACTTTCATTCGGACGCTTCTGTTCATGCGCAGCCCTAACGTTTGATGATCACCGCCGGATTTCCCGCCGCCACGCATCCCGCCGGCACGTCTTTGGTCACTACCGAGCCCGCTCCTATGATGGCGCTGTCGCCGATGGTCACGCCCTTGAGGATGATGCTTTGCGCGCCGATGAAGACATCGTCGCCGATGCTGATGGGGCGTGTCGCGCAGTCCACGCAGCCGCGCGGGCCGCGGCGGATCTCGGCGTCGAGCGCGTGAAAATCGTTGTCGAAGATCCTGACGTTGCCGCCGATGTTGCAGTGCTTGCCGATTTTCACGCCAGAGCGTGCGGAAATAACCACGGAAGAGGCGCCGGTGTGATCGCCAATTTCGATCCGACCTCCCTCCCATGTGTGGAGAATGACCGGACCACCCAGACCCACCCGATTGCTGCGCCAGTGGGCGAGAAGGCGGACATTTTCAGCAATGACAATGCTGCCAGCCGCCCGAGCCTTGATCCGGATCGCGCCGGACGAGCGGAAGCCCTTGCCCACCTTGCAACCTTGCAACCTGCAACTCACCCGCGCGCGCAGCGTGGACCAAGCCATGTTGGCGTGGATGCACAGCATGTCGTAAGCAGAGTAGAGTTTGTTGCGGAGGGTGCGCATGGAAAGAAGTTCAACTGCGGATGGAAGCGGATGGAAGTGGATGGAAGCGGATGGCGGAAGAGTTGAAAGTTATGGGAGAATGGGATGCAGTCGGAATGGAACGCCGGCTTCAGCCGGTTTGGAGAATCCGCGGGGCCGCGCTGTGAGCCCTTTCGGCGGCGGTTTGCTCGCCATGGCGGCGGAAATGCTTGGGATGGCTCGGCGGATTGGAATGAAAGTGCCCGATGCTTGCATATCCATCGTGGCAATCACTTGCCATCCGGTTTGCCTGCAAGCACCGTCCAGCCAAGGTCAGGCGGGGGGTTTTGGTTCTGCGGTCCATGGCCAGCATCAACCGATTCCAAAGTGCCCGTTGCCAGCGGAAAGGCATGAGAGGGCACATGACATGGAGTGTGACCTGCCCCCACAAGGACCAGGAGCCGCCGCGGGGAATGATGGCAAGCACTCCGAATCCGGAACCAACCTGGAGACAAGGTTCTTGATGGTCTGACGAGTGGTTTGTGGGATTCTCACAGGTGCAATCCAAAGCGAGCACTTGCGAGCAAGTAAGATTCCGCGAAGCCTTCCCGGATGGCCGTAGGCAATTTATGACCGTCGATGCCCCTGAGATGCGCGCAGCTTCTTTATTCGCATTTTCATCTGCGATTCGGCCTCTGGGCCAGTTAGCGACGGTCACAGACGCGCCGCTACAATCCGCGAATCATCCTCTTCCCATTGCCACTGCGAGAGTTTCACGGGATGATAGTAGAGGACGTCATCCGCGAAGTTTTCTAACAGATGATTGAGCTGGTGGTCATGTTTGCGGCCCAGCGCCTCGCGTTCTCCCTTGCTGCCCCATTGCAGTTCCACGCCACGCATTGGCATGCCGGGCCGGCGTTTGCCGGTGTGATGGTTTTCACCGTATCCGAGTTCGGTGACCACCTCCGGGCAGGCCAGGGCGAGGGCGGTGGGAATGGCGCATTCGACGAAGATCCCCATGGCGGTGGTCACCTGGCAGAAATGCAGGAAGCGGTCCCAGTGGGCCGCAGGGACGATGAAAAAGTCCGAGTAACCGAAGACCAGCGGGTAGGGGACCTCCCGGCACTTGAGGCGGAAAAAACCGCGCGCTGGATCGAGGCCGATGAGCAGCGATAGCGCCATCCTCAACTCAAGGAGGCTCCACTTGCCGCTGATGTGGCGCAGGTTGCGCAGACCCAGTGGCCGGAATTTGAGGCCATAGCGTTCCAGCATTTGCATGGCCTCATCGCGTGGCGGCAGGAGTCCGCGCCATTGCAGGTTGCCCCCGTGCAGTGCGGCAAAGGTGGACCTGTTGGCCGAGCAGCTCCATGCCAGCGAGGTGTCGTAGAGCGAGGCGAGATTTTTGGTGTATGCCTGATCGGCCGTGATTCCGAGCCGCTGGTGCAGGTTCGATTGGTCGAGGGATGGGTTGGGGATCAGATCGTCTGCAATGACGAGATAGGCATCGCAGCCCATGGCATCGAGCCGCTTGCGGGCTTCGCCCAGGAAGCCCTGAAACCGGTAGGATCCGCAATGGGCGGAAATGACGTCCAGCTCCCTTGCCGCCAAATCGTCGGCAAAGGGCATCAGGAACACAACTTCATGAAACTTGCCTGCATGCAGCTTGCGCAATGCCTGCAGGTTCGCCTCGTGGCGATGGTTGAAAATGATGATCAGGCCAATCTTCACGGCATGTGACGGGCGGCCGGCAGGGCGAAGTTCTCGCGGAGCCTGGTGAAAGGAGATTGAACCATGAAGGGCGCAGAGGAGATGCAGAGTGGAGGTGGAAGTGCCGAGCGATTCTCCCGCGGTCACAGCCGCTTGAAGACCCGGAAATAGCATTTGATGAAATGCTCGTTCTTGAGGGGCAGGCATGTAAGCCAGCTTGGAAGCGCGGGCCATTGGGTGTGCGGCACCGGAATTTCCGCCCATGCGCCGCCGCACCATTGTTGCAGCGGCGCGAGAATTCCCGCATCGCTCTCGCTCAGATCAATGATGATCCAGTCAACCGCCTTGGCGATGGGCTCCGGGAAAAAAGCATCCATCGAGCCGGTATTCTGGTAGTTTCTTTGGACGTGAGACAAGGAATGGAATCTGCCGGCCTTGGGTCGCAAGGCAATGTAAGCGGCATCGTTGCCCAACACCACATCGGATCCGGTGATGTCAAGATTCATCAATTGTCTTTCAATGTTTCCTGGGTTGGATTGATCCCAGAAGATCAAATGACTGAATGCCAGCGCACGCGATTGATTGTTGTGCAGCAGCAAGACGATCAACAACGCGAGAATTGCCCCGCGCTGATAGAGTGGGAAGGCATTCTTTTCGCACAAAAGAACCACGATGCATGCAATGGCAGGAATGATGGCAAGCCAGTTGAGCCAATTGAGCCATGTGTGGAAATTCGCCAGAAATCTCATGGAAATCACGGTTGCAACGCAGTAGGCGGAGACTGCAAGCATGAATCCATGGAGCCGTGTGCCTCTGTTTTTCAAAAAAAACGACAAGGTGGTCAGGGAAAACAACAACACGACAACGGATGACTGCACGAAATTCAGCTCCAGATGCTTGGTTTGCACAAAGTGCATGACGCGCTCCATGACCAAATCCCCACCCACGAGACGCACATTCGCCTGATAGGATTCCCAGGCCCCTGTCCACTTGTAAATCAAATAAAAACTCAATACGCCGGTGAGGACACCGAGCATGATTGTGGTGGCCTGGCGAATCTCAAGTTTCCCGTAAAGATAGGATGCGGCGACGGCAAAAGCGACAGGGATGACCATGTGCAGGCCACAGTATGGCACGAGCATGGATAATCCGAATAGGCCGCACAAGGCCTCCCGTCTTGTTCCGAAAGTGCATGCCCAAAGACCCATTGCGACGACCAGCATGGTGAGGCATTCCGGCCGCGCATGGTGCGACGCGTAGAAAGCGGCATGGGTCAACATCCACAATACCAGCAGCAGAATCACTTGCCTCTGACCGCGGATCAAGCCCATCCGCACAAGAGCCCGGATGCCGATTGCCATCGCGAGGGCGGTCACCAGCAATGGAAACAGGCGGATGCTGATGATATCGAAACCCCAGATGCCGATCCAGACGGCCAGAAGTGAGGAAAACAGGGGGTAATTCATGCCGTATGGCGCATCCTGCGGGAAATTGACCAGCAGGTTGAAGCGGGATTTCCCCGAGGTGGCCAGATGCCATGAGGGTTCCACCATGAATGCCTCGTCAAACCAGAACACCGGAACCCGCGCCGTGGCCAGAGCCCATTGAAGAATCAGGAAGGATAATATGACATATAAGGCGCCATCCTTCCAATCCAGACTCTGCAATGGTTTCAAAAAAGATTTCAAGGGTTGCCTATGGTCAAGCGGCGAAGGGGAACAAGTCCTTGGGGAGATCCGCGAGGTGGGGGAGTGCAGCGTCTTTGGCGGAAAGCACCGGCTGCGACGGCCATTGCCAAGCGATGGCAAGATCCGGATCGTTCCACCGGATGCCGGAATCGCATTCCGGGGCGTAATAGTCGGTCACCTTGTAGAGCACCTCGGTATCGGGTTCGAGGGTGACGAAGCCGTGGGCGAATCCCGCGGGGATGAGCAATTGCCGGGCGTTTGCCGCGGAAAGTTCGACTGCGGCATGGCGGCCGAAATGCGGCGATCCGCTGCGGATGTCCACGGCGACGTCGAGAATGCGGCCGCGCAGGACGCGCAGCAGCTTGGCCTGGGCATGCAGCGGCTTCTGGAAATGCAGGCCCCGCAAGGTGCCGGCCGCCGCCGAGAGCGAATGGTTGTCCTGGACAAAACGCCCGGAAAAGCCGGCCTCCGCCAACAGGTCGTAGCGGTAGGTCTCGGCAAAATAGCCGCGGTGGTCACCGAATTTTTTCGGTTCGATGCACAGCAAACCCGGAATGGTCAGAGGAGTGATTGTCATGGGGAAGCGGAGGCCGGTGTTTCGGAGACCGGAGAACGGCGGTCCCAGAACTGTTCGGTCAACGATTGGGTGGTTTCTGCAAATGGTTCCATATCGCTATTGAAGAGACAGGCCTCCACCAGCAGGCGTCCGAGATCATGGGTTTTGATCAATTGCCAGCCGTGATGGATCAAGTAGCCCTTGAGATAACGCTCGGCAGCCTCACGAAGAAGCTCGATTCCTGTCCATGAGGCCTCGAAGCGTTCGAACAGCGCATCTGCCTTTTCAAGGCGGTCGCGGGCCAGAAGAAGCCAATCGGCCGGATTGTTGGGATCGGTGTTCATGCCAGCCTGATTCCGCGGCTCTTGACTTCCGCATGGAGGCCGTGGTTCTGACCAATTGGTCGGCGATCCGGTGGACTGGATAGCGGGGATCGCGGTGGCCCGCCGCGCCGACTTGCCGCCAGCGGCGTGAGGAGCGGAAGCGCAGAGCATGGAATGCGAGCTGAGCCTTAGCGAAGTTTTGATAAAACGCCGCAGGCGAAGTTGGCATGGCCGAGTGAAACGAGGCAAACGCGAGACGTGAGCAAGAGGTGTGCTTGGGGCTTCCTTTCGGCTGCTTCAAGCTCTCTTCGCTGGGGTATCTTCGCTCGCGTCTCTGCGCTCAAGATAGCGTCTCTGCGCTACACAGGATCCTTGGGTCTTGCCACGAGCCATTTCATGGGATGGGGCCTCGCCTCGCGGCAAAGCTACAGGGCGCATGTGCCGAGTATGCAGGACTGCAGTGAGCATTATTAATGCTGCACCTTCATCTAACTTGTTTTTTTAACCCTAGTTTATGAAGGGGACGCTGAATAAGCAACCAAGATACCCATAGCCAATAAGGAAAACCTTTTGGTTTTATTGGCCAGATTGGAAAATGTGCTTCTTTTCTCTCAATCAATGGCTCTCCGTCATCGTAGTCAAGTGTCTTGCTGGGATAAATCCGCTGGGCAAGCCACTCACTTGCTTGAATGCCATCCATGGACTCGTGGGAAAAGCTACGAGGGAGATTTTGCCTGTTTTTCAAGCGCTTGAGTATTTGCTCTGGGCTGCGATACTGATACTGCTGAATGCGAATTCTATGTTCTGATGACCAAAATCTTAAGTTGGGCCATGGTCCTCTCCAGATATAAGGAAATCGATGCTTTGCAAATCGGACTTCACCACCGGAATTAATGTAGTGCCTGATCCGCATTGGTATGGGGGTGGCGAGGAATGAGGCTGGGTCTTGCTGGTATTTCTCGTAATCAAGATCTGAAAACTGATAAGAGTAATGAGAGCTCCACACAGTATCAATTCTTCTCGGCATTTTGGCTAGAAATTCCTTGGGATTATCAAGGTAGAATTCATCTGCATCCAATCGGCACCACCAATCTCCAGGTTTAGCAAGATGCTTGAATTGCTGGTAAATCAGGCCGCAGAGACCTTCCCTGTAACGCACTTTTTCGAAACCATTTACCTTTATGATTTTTTTGCCGTCTACAAGACGGTCAATGATTTGGGGGGTGCTATCACTTGATCCGTTGTCGGCTATGAAAATATGGTCAGCCCATGAGGCTGCTGAACTAACTGTTTGCTCAAGGATGTCTTCTTCGTCTTTAACTAGACAAATACAGTGAATTTTCATATAAATATTTCGAAAAATAAATTGGAGAGAAAGGACGTTCGGTATGGCCGCTTGTTAGACCTCTTAATCCCTGACAATGAACAAGCGCCGGACAAACTTCGTGTTTCGCAGCAAACGGAACAATGGCTTGTTGAGAATGGTCCGGTAGCGGGCCATTGTATTCAAGGCGGAGGTATAGCCTCTCCAAGAGTTCATGTAGCACTGCATCACCCGGTTGTCATGAATGAGGCGGCCGGAACCAAGTTCGATCACAAACACGGCATCCGGAAGGAGGTAAGCGACAAAAGCTTGGCCATCAGCCTCTAATTCCGCAAGGAAAGCGGCGATGCCCGCAAAGACCACATTCGAGTCGTGAAAGGCAATGCAGCCGTCGGGTCGCACTACCTTTCGGCAAAAGCGTGCATCCTTAAGCGAAGCGACCGTCGTGTGCTCGGCGTCAATAAAACAAATATGGGGTTTTGGGGTAATTGTTGCAGGATCGATTTGCATGCAGTCCAACTCGATCGTGCGAATCTTTTGTAGATCCGCACCAGGCACCTTTGAAAGGTGTTCCATCATGCGCGCTGTGCTGTTCTCGGGATATTTAGAGATGATACCGCGCTCGTCCGCAAACGATTTCGGACGAGGGTCGATCGAGATGATTGAGTTGCATGCCGGGTCTGCTACAAGTGCTTGCAGCGTCCCACCGAGGTGGGATCCAATTTCCAGATAGTCAAAACTTCCGTAAGCCCGGCGAGCGGCCGCATGCAGCGCCATAAGCGAACACCGGTCTCGTGGGGTGGACTCGCTGGGTACAGTTGCAAAAAGCGTAGGATCGAGATTCTCAATTCGGGATGTGAAATTTACAGGAGAGGACATGACGTAGTTAAACTGATTGGGGTTATTATCTAGGAGCTGCGTGGTTTGGCGTGAAATTGATTCTTTTTTAGGAAAGGATTTTTGAGAGTGCTAATTTCATGTCAAGCGATTTAATCGTGTTACACTTGGACAAGAAGGGTTCGGTTTTTTGGGCTTTGTGCTTTGTAGGTTTCTTTGATCCTTAAGTTTTATTCATCTGTTCCCGACCTTGTCGTGCCCCCATCGAAGGATGGGGAGTGGTGACATGCATGGTGTGGGCAAAGACAAGCCCGCTGAAGTCACGTTCGTTTTGCTGCCAACTTTCCGCGAAAACCCGGAACCGAATGTCTGATGTGACAAACGTCCTTCCCAGGAGGCTTGCGCGGTCCAGAAGCTGGTGATCCGGCAAGGTGGCGCTGCGGTCCGTCTGTGCCAAAAGAATAGCAGCTTGTTGTGAACAGGTCCGATATCGTGCCATTGTTGTCGAGGCGGAAGTGTAGCCTCTTCAAGAGTTTATTTAGCACTGTATCACCCGTTCGTCTTGAAGGAGTTGACCGGAACCAAGTTCGATTACAAACACGGCATCCGGGAGGAGGTAGGCGAGAAAGGTCTGGTCCTCAGCCTCTAAGGATCTTGTTTCAAACCGGAATACAAATCATGTCATCCGAGGTTTGCAGCTGAATCAGAGAAACCATGCGCACTTCAAGCACTGGGAAATGAACGATTCCGGTGGTTTTGATCGTTATAATGATTATAACTCAAGGTCAAAATTTTGAATCGGACTTGCGATAATCCCCACGGCTGAAGTATTTCTCGAGCCAGATGTAAGCGCAGATGAAAAAGTAGCGACTGCCCATTTCCTTGATCTTGAGTTTGGCCTCGCCGAAGCGGCGGTTGCGCCAGGTGATCGGGGTGACGGTCCATGAATAGCCGCGGACAATCGCCTTGAGCGGGATTTCGACGGTGAGATTGAAATGCGGGGCGATGAGTGGCTCGCAGCCCTGGATGACTGCGCGCCGGTAGGCTTTGAAGGCGTTGGTGGTGTCGTTGAGAGGGATACGAAATAGCATGCGGATCAGAAAATTGGCCAGACGGTTGACCGCCAGTTTGATGCGTGGGTAGTCGATGGCGCCGCCACCCTTGATGAAGCGGCTGCCAAAGACACAGTCCCAACCCTCGTTGAGCAGTTGCCAATAACGCACGGCATCGCGGGCATCGTCCGATTCATCCGCCATCATTATCACCACCGCATCCCCCGAGCAGTGGCGCAAACCATAAGTGATGGCGCAGCCGAAACCATGGGGGCCAGGGTTTTGAATCGGATGCAGCTCGGGGATTTTTTCCTGCAGGCCTTGCAAGGTTTCCCATGTCCGGTCGTCGCTTGCGTCGTCCACCACTACGATTTCGTGGGGAATCCGGTTCAGTTCGAACTCGAGATGCAGGTGTTCCAGCGTTGAGGGCAGGGCTTCCTCCTCGTTGCGCGCGGGAATGATCACCGAGAACAGCTTAAGGGCGGGTGCCGATGGATCAGCCGGTTTCATGGCGAGGATGAGACTTCCAGCCAATCAGGATGTTGTTCGGCGTGTCGGGCGATTTCCTCCAGTATGGCGGGCAGTGGTGTGGTGGGCCGCCACTGCCAGGTTTCGGCTGCGAGCGAGAAGTCAAGAACCATCCATGGGATATCAAATGGGTGGGTGTGGGGATCGCTGGTCACCGGTTGCGGGGCAAAGCGGACATCGCACCAGTCGGTGAGTTGCCTGAGAGACATGGTATTGGCGGCGCCGCCGCTGAAATTTGCGATGCGGGGTTTGTCATTTGCGCTGTATGCCATCTGCTGGAGCAGTGCGGGAACGAGGTCGCAAGGGTGGAGGCAGTCACGCACCTGATGGCCGCCGCCATCGAAGCCGATGTATTTGAGAGGGCGCCGGCGCAGGTGGGAGTTGATCCAGAATGAGAAAATACCCTGGTCCTGCCTGCCGAACTGTCCGGCCCCGGCGAGCACCCCGCAGCGATTCACCCACACCGGGAAACCAAAGGTTTCCCCATATTCCAGGCCAAGCGTTTCGCTGGCGAGCTTGCTGCTGCCGTAGAGGGAAATCGGAGGGGCGGTGGAGAAGGCCTCGCTGACCCCCAGTCGGCTGAGACCGCATGGCAGGCTGCCACCCACCTGTGGCCTGAATGCACGATCATGGACTTCGACCGGCATGGTGGTCAGTGGAGGCACGGAATAGACGCGGCTGGTGCTGAGGAGAATCAAACCCGCCGAGTGTGCCTTGCAATACTCAAGCAGATTGACCGTGCCCCAAAGGTTGTGTTCCAGCAGTTGGCGTGAGCTGGTCTTGCCGTCCACACCGGCGAGCACGCTGGGATTCGCGGCGGCATCGATCACAAAATCCGCCGCAGGCAGGGTCTCGAAGTCACTGGCGCTGCGGACGTCTGCGTGCCTCACCGGGATGCCGAGGGCTGCAAGGGCAAGACGGTTCAACTCGCTGCCGGGCCGGATGAAGTTGTCAAGCCCGGTGATGTTGAGGCCCTCGGTGCTCTCCAGCAAGGCTCGTGCCAGCGTGCTGCCAACAAAGCCGCAGATTCCAGTGATGAGGATTTTCATGTGCCTGCTGTGGAGAAATGAGAAATCACGAGAATTGCGAAATGCTGCAAAGGAAGGGAACAGGCGAATTTCATGTCGTATCAGTGACTTTCGTGCAATCCGGTGTGTTTCGTGGTTGGAAATCCGGTATCAGTCATCATGCGATAGACCGCGACGACCTGAGTGGCTTTGAATTTACCGTAAAACAAGGCTGCCGCGACGGCGATGAATGCCTGAGCGACCATGTGAATTCCGCAATAAGGAATGAGAGCGGACAAGGCTGACAATGCGAGCAGTGCGGGCTTTCCTGTTCCGAACGTGCATGCCAGGAGGATCAATGAAGCAAGCAGCATGGTGAGGCTTTCCGGTCTTGCCTGGTGGGACGCATGAAACGCGGGATGTGTGAGCATCCACAAGATCAGAAGAAGCAGTATTTGCCTTTGTCCCCGGATCAAACCCATTCGGACGATCGCAAGTGAGCCGATGGTTCCGGCGGCAATCGTCAATACGAACGGAAGAATGCGGATTGTGTGGAGGTCAAATCCGAAAAGATGGATTCAACCCGCCATCAGTGGGGAAAACAACGGGTAATTCATGCCGTAGGGCGGATCCTGGAGAAAATCGACAAGTAGCGTGAAAGCGTATTTTCCGGTTGTTGCCAGGTGCCATGCGGGTTCAACCATGAATGCCTCATCATGCCAGAATGTTGGGATCCGGGCTATTGCAAGCAACTATTGAATCGATAGCATGATGAGGACAACATACATGACAACAGTCACGCA
Source organism: Akkermansiaceae bacterium (assembly GCA_041753485.1). Classification (GTDB taxonomy): domain Bacteria; phylum Verrucomicrobiota; class Verrucomicrobiia; order Verrucomicrobiales; family Akkermansiaceae; genus Luteolibacter. The sequence goes on along the minus strand of JBGSUP010000365.1, from coordinate 3,460 downwards.
ATGGTCTTTGTCGCATATCCTTGGCATGAGTGTTTTCGATGGATGCCACATTCTCAGGCGGGTTGGGTGTAACACAACGCATGTTTTTCGGTCATTCCGCCGCGGGTCATTCCGCTTTTGAGAACGTGCTGGCGGCCCGCATCGCCTAAGCGCTGGCGAAAGCCGGGATCGGTCATGAGGCGGCGCAGTCCGGCGGCGAGGGCGGATGGATCGGCGGGCGGCACGAGCAGGCCGGTTTGCTCGTGGCGAATGAGATCGGGAATGCCGCCGATTTCTGAGCCGATGCAGGCGGCGCGGCCGTAGAGTGCTTCCTGGAGAGAGAGGCCGAGTCCCTCGGCGAGCGAAGGCATGGCGAAGATGGCGGCCTCGGCGAGTAGTTGGCGGGCAAGGGGGTCGGGCACGTCGGTGAGGATGTCGACACGGTCGGCGATCTGGTGGCGCTCGATGGCGGCGTGGAGTTGTTCCGGTGTCCCATCGTCGGCATGGCGACCGGCGATGACGAGACGCCAGTCCGGGAAGTCGGCGGCGACCTTGGCGAAGGCCTCGGCAAGGAAGGGCTGGCCCTTGCGGCTGCCGACCGTGCCGAGGCAGAGGATGATTTTACGCTTGGGAAGTTCCGGCAGGGTGGTTTCGTCGAGGATGGAGTGATAGATCTGGCGGAAGCGGGATTTGAGAGGAAAGAACCAGCGGCGGACGGCATGGTAGTCGTGCTGGGAGACGGTGGCCTCCCACTCGACACTGGCGACTTGGCGGAGCTTGGCGGGCCAGCACAGGCACATGGCGGCGAGTCGGTAGGGCAGCGAGCGCTGGGGGCCGACAAAGAGCCAGAAGCCGAAGGCACCGTGATTGGTGCTGACACAGCGGAAGCCGGCCCGGGCCACCTCCGTGATGGCACAGTGCCCCCACGAGCGCGAGTTCCAGCCATAGGTGCCACCATGGTGGAAGTGCAGCAGCTCGATGCGGTGGTCGAGGGCCCAGGCGATGAGCCGATGGATTTGGGCGACTGAGTGGTCCTTGCGATCCCAATGGAAGTGGGCGCGGATCATCGGCCCGTGCGGGCTGGTCTGCAGTGTTTCCCAGGCATCTTCAGAGACCAGGAAGATTTCGAAGCGGTCGTGAAGCCCCTCCACCAGGGCACGCACGAGGATTTCCACACCGCCGTGCTGGTGGAGCGGGCATTCGAGGCAGAGAGCGAGGCGCATGGGGTGTAAGAGCTTAGAGCAAGGAGAAGCGAGACGCGAGCAAGAGATGTGCTTGGAATGCTCGGAGATCAGCTCAAGCTCTCTTCACTCGCGTCTCCATGCTCGCGTCTCTGCGCTCGCAGAAGCGCATAGCAAGGAGAAGCGAGACGCGAGCAAGAGATGTGCTTGGAATGCTCGGAGATCAGCTCAAGCTCTCTTCACTCGCGTCTCCATGCTCGCGTCTCCATGCTTCAATGTCTTTCTAAACGCGAGGGTCATCTTGCTGAGTTCGACAAGCTCGGTGAGAATCGCGGTAGGGCGTTCCGCAATAATCTCCCGGCGATGGAACACGAGCAGCATGCTGGCGACTTCAAATATCGAGCGTCTTGCGATGTTAAGAAAGTTGGCAAAATCGACATTGGAAGCACTGCCCGAGCCTTCGGCCATGTTATTGGAGACACTGAGCATTGCGGCTCGGAGTTGCTCTCCGAAACGATATTTTCTGAGATCCTCAAGGGAGTCGGCAATATCAAAAACCGGCATCGAGATTTCGACTGCGCGCTGCCAGATCTCCATGTCTTCGAAGCGGAAGCGGTCTGTGTTCATGGGAAGGGCATGGAGCATGGAGACGCGAGCCAAGAGCAGGCAGACGCGAGCATGGAGAAAGAGCAGAGCTTGGGGAGTTCGCAGATCGGCGCAAGCGCTCTTAGCTCGCGTCTCCCAGCTCGCGTCTCTGCGCTTTTTCAGCCTCCATCAGGCCCATCTCCTCCGCGAGTTCGTCGCAGTTGCTGAAGGTCCGGGCGTCGGGGAATTGATCGGTCAGGTTGGGCAGGTTGCGGACGATGAGTTTTTTACCGTAGAGGCTGGCGCGGGCTCCGACACCGGAGGAGGCAATGCCTCGGTAGGGCAGGATTACGATATCGGCCGCGGCCAACCAGCAATCGAAGGACTCATCGCTGAGGTAACATTCATGGAGGAAGCAACGGGGGGTGCGTTGGCAAAGCGTGCGGAGCGAGTCTGCGTATTGCCGGCCCTCCGGGTTGGCGGAGCGCACGCTGCCGACGATGTGGAGTTGGCAGTTTTCCGTGACCGGGGCGGAGGCGAAGGCCTTGGCGGCATCATCGAAGCCCTTGGAGGACTGGAGGAAGCCGATGCAGAGCAGGACGCGGCTGCCGGAGTCGAGCCCGAGGCACTGGCGCGCCTCGGTGGGGGTGCCTGCGAACTTGCGCCGCATGAACTGGGTGTGATCGGCAATGCGACTGGTGGTGCGGCGCAAGCCGGGGTAGAGGCGCAGGCAGTCCGCCCGCATCGGTTCAGTGTGGAAAATGGATTCGGAGAAACCCGCGAAGGCGAGGCTGCGCAAGGCCCGGTAGCTGACTGAACGGTGGCCGTGATGTGGCAACTCGTGCAGGATGATGGAGGAATGTCGGGCGCGGCCGGCCAGCAGTCTGAGGGCCAAGGCCTGCATCAGCCTCCTGACCCAGATGCCGATGGGCCCGCCATCGCGGCCACGGAAGCAGTGGACATCCACATAATGGAGGTGGACCTGGTCATAACGGCCGCGGAGGCAGAAACACAGCCACCTCCAGGCCCCGGCGAGCGTGGTGGTGTCGATGCGGATGTCCGCGTGGCTGTCCGGATCCGGGGCGGCGGTCTGGATGATGGCTCCTGCGGCGCGCAGCACTTCGAGATGCTCGGAGGCGTAGGCGGCCACGCCACACCTTGCCGGCGGCAGGGTGGAGATGAAAAGATGCATGGAGGCTTCAGGATTGACTTAAATTGCTGTGTTCCGGGGTCAGGGAGTGGAGCCACATGCTCCAGCCACGACTCAAGTCAGTCCGGCGTCCGACTGGACGCGGATTCGAGTTGCTGGATTGCCCGGGCGATGCCGCGGCGGGTGGCAACGATCATCCGGCGCTCGATCGATGATGCCTTGAGCCAGTGCAGGGCGAGGGCGATGCGTTCGCTGAGGGGAATCCTGCGTGGCAAGGTGGGTGCTGTCACGCTGCGGCAGGCATCCAGATAGATGTTGGATTCCGCCATGGCTTCGATGAGTTTGACCAGGTAGCCGGGGTCCAGCCGGCTGGCCGGGATCAGGTGGGTGAGGCGCATGGACTTGAAGCGACCGGTGCCCAAGCCCATGTCCAGCGCGGTGTAGGCGAGGTCGATATCGCCATTGCTGGCGAGGCTGGCACCCCGGCGGTCCAGCTCACGGCGCAGTGGCGAGGCGGCGCATGCGTGGAGGTAGTGTTCCGCCACGGCGCGCCGCAAGCAGATGC
>JBGSUP010000364.1:0-15500 GCA_041753485.1 Akkermansiaceae bacterium | reverse complement strand
GAGACGCGCGGCAGTTCCGGCAGCGCCGGGGGTGGGGGACTGGCTTGCGGCAATGCGGCGGCGACGGCGGCGGCGATGCCGTGGCCTTTCATCCGCGAGAGATCGCGCTCTTTTTCCGCTTTGAGGATGAGGGCGGCGGCGTGGTGGCAGAAGGCCCCGAGTTCGCAGGAACAAAAAGTTTCCATGTCCCAATCGTCACCGGCCGGCCAGAATCCGACTTCGGTTTCCCCGCTGCCGGAGTTTCCTAACAGGCTAAACGAATCCGTTGCTGGCTCCTCAAGACGAAGGTCCCGGACCTTCGAAACGAGCGGTTTCGCGGCGTTGAGGATTTCCCCGTCGAAACGGTTCTTCCAGTGGGAATCCCGGAAGAATGCGGCTGGATCGGCGGGCACGGGCGGCAGGTTTTTTGGCCTGGCGGTTGCAAACCGCCGCCAGGTTTCACGACTGCGTCGAGGGTGAGCAGAGCTCGACGACGATGCCGTCCTTGTCACGGACGAAGGCGACGATCTGGCCCCATGGCTTGGTGGTGGGTCCGACCACGGCGGTGGCTCCGGCGCCGAGCGCGCGCTCGTAGGCGGCATGCACGTCATCGGTGGTGAAGGCGATCTCGAATCCGGCGGGTGGGCGCGACAGGCAGTTTTCCTGAAATCCGCCCGGGAGATTGGACTTCGCGAGGCCGTTTGCCGCGAAGGAGAGCGTGGTGGTGCCGGTTTCCATTTCGGCATACATGCCGGCCTCATGGACGAAGCGGCGGCTCAGGCCGAAGGCGTCTTCGTAAAATGCCACCGCGCGGGGGACGTCTTTGACGTAGAGAATCGTGTAGCCGAGTTTCATGGCCGGAGACATAGCAAAAGCCGTGGGCCCAAGACAAGCACAGGAGTGGAAAATGGACGTTTGAAGAAGTGCCTTGGAAGTCCCACGGTCTCCCGGAAGACTTCGCCATGAACCCCGCGCTGGAAACCCTGATGCTCGCTTTATCGACAGAGGCCGGGCCGGGCGTGCCCGGTCGGGCCCTGTTTCTCGGTGCGGAGCCACATCCGGCGCTCAAGGATTGGCCGCAGATCACCGGTTGGCAACCGCTCAAACCCCGCGCCGATGCCTGGGAGCGTGCCGGGTTTTTCCGCGTGGACGATTTGACGGAGAAAACATGGCCGCTGGTGCTCGTGTTGCCGGGGAAATCCCGTGATGAGACGCTGGCTTGGTTCGCGATGGCTCGCGATCACTTGCAGCCCGGCGGCCACATCGCCGCCGCCATGCCCAACACCGCCGGCGCGGCGCGTTTCGAAAAGGAGTTCTCACAGGCCACCCGGACCATCACCTCGGTCCAAAAACACAAGTGCCGCGCCTTCCATGCCGTGGATGACGGAATGTGGGATGACGCTCTCTTCCAGCAATGGCGCGCCCGCGGAAAACCGCGCCAAATCCCGGGCTCCGGCTTCATCACCCAAGCCGGCATTTTCAGCAGCGATCACATCGATCCCGGCTCGCAGCTTCTCGCGCAACACCTGCCTGCCCAGCTCCACGGCAGGCTGGCCGACCTCGGCGCGGGCTGGGGCTTTCTATCCGACGCGCTCCTGCGCCGTTGCCCGAAAATCGAGCGCCTGGATTTGTTCGAGGCCGACGCCCGCGCGCTCCGCTGCGCCCGGAAAAACCTCGCCGCTCATGAACGCGAGCTTGGTTTCCACTGGCACGACGTCACCACCGGCCTGCCCGGCACCTATGACGCGATCGTGATGAACCCGCCCTTCCACACCGGCCAGGCGACCGATGTGGATCTCGGCCGCGCGTTTCTAACAAAAGCTGCCACGGCGCTCGGGCGCGGCGGGAAATTGCTGCTCGTCGCCAACCGTCAGCTCCCTTACGAAGCGCTGCTCGACTCGCTTCACTTCGCCTGGCGCAAGCCGGTCGAGGATCAAACCTACAAGCTCCTCTTCGCCGAAAAACGCTGATCATTCATCCCATGAAACTCGTCAAACTGCTCGCCAACCTCGGCTACGGCTCGCGCAAGGAGGCGCAGCGGCTGATCCGCTCCGGCGCGGTCACCGATGACAGCGGTCATGTGCTGAAGGAGGGCGAAGTGCCGCCTCACGGGCGCATCCGTTTCCGCGGCGAGCCGCTGGATCCGCCGTTTCCCCTGACGCTCATGCTCAACAAGCCCGACGGCTACACCTGCAGTGCGGACGATCCCGGTGCCACCATTTATGATTTATTGCCGGAGCGGTTCGCCCACCGCAATCCGGGCCTCAATCCGATCGGCCGGCTCGACAGGGACACCACCGGACTGTTGCTTCTAACGGACGATGGCAAGCTGCTCCACCGCATCATCCATCCGAAGTCGCATTGCCTCAAGGTCTATCATGCCACCCTTGACCGACCGCTGGAGGGCCACGAGGGCGCGCTCTTCGCCTCCGGCGAACTCCTGCTCATTGGCGAGACCAAGCCGCTGCTGCCCGCGGGTTTCGAGGCGCTCGGCGAAGACGAGGCGCTCGTCACCCTGCATGAGGGCCGCTACCACCAGGTCCGGCGCATGTTCGCCGCTGCTGGAAACCACGTCACCGGACTCAAGCGCATCTCCATCGGCGGACTGAAGCTGCCAAAGGACCTCGCAGCAGGCGATTGGCGGCCGCTCACGCCCGAAGAGCTCGCCGCAGTATTCGGCTGATGTCACTCTTGATTTGCAAGAACGGTCCTTCCCATCCATCCTGCCTCCGCAATGTCCGCCGATTCCCTCCGCTCCGCCGTCCGTGACGTGGTCGATTTCCCGAAAGCTGGGATCGTCTTCAAGGACATCACCCCCATCCTCGCCGATGGCATACTTTTCCGCGAGTCCATCTCCCTGCTCTGCGAAACCACCGGCGGCGCGAAAATCGACAAGGTCGTGGGCATCGACGCGCGCGGCTTCATCTTCGCCGCCGCCGTGGCCGACCGCCTGGGCGTGGGCTTCGTACCCGTCCGCAAAAAAGGCAAGCTGCCGTGGAAAACCCGCCAGACCGCCTATGCGCTCGAATACGGCGAGGCCATCGTCGAACTCCACGAAGACGCCGTGAAACCCGGTGAATCGCTCCTGTTAGTCGATGACCTGCTGGCCACCGGCGGCACCGCCGCGGCGGCCGTGAAATTGCTGGACGAACTCGGCGCGAACCTCGTGGGCATTTCCGTGCTCATCGAGCTGTCCTTTCTCAAGGGCCGCGCGAAACTAGCGCCGCATCCGGTGAACGCGATTCTGAGCTACTGACCAGCAAGAGCTTGGTGGATCCCGTGGAGGACAGCGGCGCGCCGTCAAGATTCCATTGCCAGCTCAGGCCGCCAGCGGTGGCGCCGGCCCGCAGGGTGAGTGGTTCACCACCCAGCATCGGCAATGCCGGCGAGGGCGTGATGTAAGTCACCACCGGCGTTGTTTCGGCGACGGCTTCGATGGATGCGTAGATGGCTTGCAGGTTTCCGGCTTGGACTCGGAGCCGGGCCGCCAGTTCAAGACCGTCGGCTTCCAGATTGAAGATGGAGGTGACGAATGAACCATCAAGGGTGCCTTCCGGGATGCAACTGACCCGATGGTCCGGCCCGCTATGGTATGGCAACACACTGCTGGTAAAGTATTCAACGTCGCGGTGCCGGTTGCAGTGACTTGAAAAAAGCCGCCGCCTCCTGAAAAATATTCCCGAGCCGCCGGAGCGCGGGTGATGACGGGGGGAACGGCTGAAACCATCCCGGTTTGAAACAGGATGGAAGCGAGGATAACAAACCCGGGGAGTTTGGTTTGGAGCATGAGCGCGGGCGTCTCCGGATAGATGTCAGGAACGCCGTCAAGAGCCAATTTTGCGTATTCGCGACGTGTCACGGGGAGATTGACGATGGCCGGGTTTTTCTGTTAACATACGGCCGTTCATCCTGAACTCCATGAATCCGACATCGCGCCTTTTGGCTGTTTTGCTTCTTTTGGCCGCCGTCGCAACCCAGCGGTCGGGTGCCCGGTCCTGGACTGGCATCACGGGCAACCTGCCTTTCGCCCCGACAGTGGAGGACAGGATCGAGGGCCGCTACGATTCCACCTACGACCGCACCAACATGGCCGGCGGCGACACTGGAAGCGGATTCCTGCAGGCAGACAATTCACTGCTGGTCCTGGGTGCCAACAGCGTTTACCGCCTGGGGCCGGATGGCGGCAGGACGGACTTTGTGGCACTGGGCACCGCTGGCTTTTTCGCCCGCTGCGTGGATGGTTCGGGGCGCATCCTGCTTGGTGGAACCCAGGGTGATGGCAGCACCCACCGGGTGCGCCGCCTGCTTTCAACAACAGGTTTCCCATACGACCCCGCGTTCCCCCAGCTCTCCGCGAACAACACCATCCGCACCGTCGCCGAACTGCCCGGATCCGGTTACCTGATTGGTGGAGACTTCAGCACCTTCGGCATCGCGGGCGGAATCCAGGTTTCCGTGCCGCGCATCGTTCTGGTGGATTACGACGGCAAGCTGGTCCCCGCGTTCAATGCCAACATGCTCGCCGTGGTCGGTGGAGCCGCGGCCACACCCTACGTGGCGGCCGACGGCAGCATCTGGATCGGAATCAACTCGGGGTTCAAAAAAGTGGATGCGACAGGCCAGATCGTGGCTGGCTTCACGCCCTACACTCCCACCGCCCCGACCGACTTCGTCTCCGGTGCCGCGCTGCTCTCCTCCAGCAAGATGCTCGTCACTCTCGGCAACAGCGGCACCATCCGCAGCCTGAAGCGGATCAACGCCGACGGCACCTTTGATCCGACCTTCAACGTGGCGGACGCGGAAATCACCACACCTTTCGCCACGATGTGCGAGCAGGCCGACGGCAAAATCATCCTCGGGGGCAGCTTCTATTCCTACGGCGTCAACCTGTGCGCCGGATACCTCCGCATGAGCCAGACGGGCGTTTTCGACAGCACTTTCTACTGCTCCGCGGGCTTCAACTCCGGTGCGGTCTCCTCGGTCGTTTACGATCCCCGCGGCTATGTGTTCATGGCATATTCCGAGAACAACGCCACCACCGGCACCTTCCAGGACAGCCCCACCATCGGCCGGAATTTCGTCCGCGTCTTCGCCACCGCCAGCGAGCCGCTCAATGACTTCCTCGCCAGCGCCGGCGTCCCCACCAACCTGCGCGGGCCGAACGACGATGCTGATAACGACGGCTTTGACAACCTGTTAGAATACGCGCTCGACCTGAATCCCAACGGCAGCGGCGGCGCGTTCACCGGCAGTCCGCCCGCGTTAAGCACCACTCCCACGCTGCTTCAACTCACTTACCGCCGTGTCCGCAATGATGTCACCTACACGGTGGAAACCTCGCCGACCCTTGTGGGCGGAACATGGACCAGCGTCGGCGTCACCCAGGGCACACCCGCGGGAGACGGCACCACCAACTCCAGCATTCCGCTTGGCACGGGCAGTGCTTTCCTGCGGCTGGTGGTCACCAAAAATCCTTGAAGCCCCCCCGCGATCACGGGGGATTGACGATGACCGCTGTTTATGCGTTAGAATGCGCGCTTTCAAATCCACCTCCATGATTCCAACGTCACGCCTCTTTGTTATTTCACTACTTCTTGCCGCCGTTGCGATCCAGCGGGCGGGAGCCCAGTCCTGGACCGACATCACCGCGAACCTTCCCGTCGCCCCCAAGGTGGGTGACGGTCAATCGCTCGCTTCTGACGGCACAGCACTCTATGCCCTCGCCTCACCGAACGGCATACTGCGCTCGACTGACAACGGTGGCACTTGGAACACCTTCCAGGGGGTGAGCGGCGGGGCGTATGATTTATCCCAGTTCGGCTCCCGCAGCATCGACTCCATCGGCACCACGCTCTGGGCAGGTGGGGAACCTGGCAGTCTGGCGGCTACTCAGGGAGTTTTGCCACTCCACCGCGCCACCGCACCCGCCGCATGGACGTCGTCATTCGCCGGCGCGGCTCCGCCTCCTGCGGTGGATGCCGTGGCCTTCGACAGCTCCACCAACACCCACTGGGCTGCGGGATCACTCGGCGGTATCTTCAAATCCACCGACGGCGGCAGCACGTGGGTTTCCGCCAACGGCAACCTGCCCGGCACTATTTCCTACTCCATCGTTGCCCGCAACGGCAAGGTTGTGGCCGCCATCCCCGGCAACGGCTTGGGAGCGTTCACTTCGGTGGACGGGGGCGTCACCTGGACGAACAATGGCGTGCCTCTGCCCTCCATCGGCTTTCTGACTTCTATTGGCGACAATGTCTGCGTGATCGGTGAAGGATCCACCACCCTAACCAGTGGTGTCTATTTTTCCAAGGACTTCGGCCTTACCTGGCAGTTTTCGCAGGTAGATACAGCGGGTGGGTTGAAATATCTCAAGAATACCTGCGCCGACAGCACCACGATGTTTGCGGGCGGCACGGAGTTGTCATTTCTAGCTGTTCCTCCCTATGTTGCATACACGCCCAAGGTCGCCTTTTCGCTCAACGGCGGCATGACTTGGGACGATATCCAAGCCACCGGCCTGCCGCTCGGGGTGGGCAAGGATGTCGTCCGGCTCGCCCGCCACGGCAATTTCCTCTTCGCCCTCACCGGCGAGAACAAACTCTACCGGCTGGATCTAACAACCGTTGCACTCACCCCTACGCTCAAAGTGGCGGTCCCGCCAAAACCGAACAAACAAATCACCGGTGGCACGCTGACCATGAAGGTCTATGCCGGCGGTCCCGGCACGCTGACCTATCAGTGGAAGAAAGATAATGTCGATGTCTCAGGTCAAATCACTGACACCCTTTCCATCCCCAACGCCCAGCCATCCGCTACCGGCAACTACACCTGCGTCGTGACCTCGGGCCCGAACTCCGTGACCAGCGCCGCCGCGCGCGGCACCGTGGTGGACATGATCGAGGGCCGCTACGATCCTAGTTTTGACCGCACCAACATGGCCCCTGGCGACACCGGCACGCCTTTTGTCCAGGCCGACGGCTCGGTCGTGGTCCTCACGGCAGGCGGCGTTTACAAACTCGGCCCGAACGGCGGCCGGACTGACATCCGCGGCATCGGTGGCGGCACCGGCTATTACGCCCGTCTGGTGGACTCATCCGGCCGCATCCTCCTTGGTGGAACCCAGGGAAGCACGTCCACCCACCGTGTGCGCCGTCTGCTCGGCACCGCGGGATTCCCGGATGACGCTGGCTTTCCCCAGCTTTCCGCCAACAGCGCGATCCGCAGGATCGTGGAGGTTCCGGGCACCGGCTATTTGGTCTCCGGGGACTTCACCACCATCGGCCCAGTAGGGGGCACCCAGTCTTCTGTGACGGGAGTTTCGATGGTGAATTATAACGGCACAATCAACACTGCCTTCAACGCCAACCTTGCCGCCGCAAATTCAGCCGGCACGCCCTACGTCGCCCCGGACAACACGATCTGGATGCTTGGCGTCGGTTACAAAAAAGTCACCCATACCGGCGAGGTTGTTGCGGGTTTTACCAACTATTCCCCGGTGATAAGCCCAGACTACATCTGGTTTGCCCACGTCCTCAAATCAGGCAAACTTCTCGTCGGGCTCGGAAACAGCGGCAGTTCCCGGGGCTTCAAACTCTTCAACACCAACGGCACCCAGGATACCACCTTCAACACCGCCAACCTCACCCTCAACAACGCCATTACCGTCGCCGCCGAACAGGCCGACGGAAAAATCGTGGTGGGGGGAAGTTTCACCTCCTACGGATCAAACGCCTGCAATGGCCGCATCATGCGGATCAATGCGGACGGCACCTTTGACTCGACCTTCTACAACGCCGCCGGCTTCAGTACCGCCGGTGTCACCGGCATGGCCTACGACCCGCGCGGCTATGTCTATCTGGTCAACGAAAACAACAACGCCACCACCGGAAATTTCCAGGATGCCAGCACCATGGGCGACACCATCGGCCGCAACATCGTCCGCGTCTTCACCACCGCCGCGCCCGCCAGCGGCACCTCGTTTGCCACTTGGGCGTCCGGAATCAGCTTCCCGCCGGGCAAGAGTGGCATGTCCGATGACGCCGAAAACGACGGGCTCACCAACCTTGAGGAATTCGCCTTCGGTTCGGATCCCCTGAGCGGATCAGGCACCCAGGGGCCGGAAGCGGGCCTGCCTGCGGTGATCGGCCCGGATACCTATCCCACGATCACCTTCAACCGCAGAACGGACGCCACCGGCATCACCCTCAGCGTCGAGGCCGATGGAACGATTCCGGTCACCGGCGCCTATCCGACGACGCTGGTCTCCACCACTCCGCTCGGCGGCGGGATCGAGCGGGTCGTTTACAGATCGAACGTCAGCCTGGCGACGGACCCCAGCCAGTTCCTCAGGCTGAGGATCACCGCGCCTTGATGCCGGCGAGCCGCTCTGCGCGAGAATTGCAGGTTAAGGCATGGACATGGATGGTCCGGCGCTCAAGAATCGCGCCGTCATTTCAATCGCCCCGACGCTCATAGAGCGCCGCTACATTCATCTCGTTCGCCGCATCCCCACCATGTCCTGGCAATCCTACAACCAATCGCTCCTGCGTTACCCTCAATTCGGCTTTTCCCTCGATCTCTCGCTGATGGACATCGGCGCGGATTTCACTGCCGCCATGCAGCCGAAGATCGACAAGGCCTTCGCCGACATCAAGGCGCTCGAGGCAGGTGCCATCGCCAATCCCGATGAAGGCCGCATGGTCGGTCATTACTGGCTGCGCAATCCGGATCTCGCGCCGACGCCGGAGTTGAAACAGGCGATCACCGGCCCGCTCGCGGAGCTCAAGGACTTCGCCGCCAAGGTGCATGCCGGAGATGTCGTCGCACCTGACGGAAAAAAATTCCAACAACTTCTGCTCATCGGCATCGGCGGCTCCGCGCTCGGCCCGCAACTGGTCGCCGAAGCCGTCGGCCATGGCGCGAAAATGCCGATCTTCTTCTTCGACAACACCGATCCCGCCGGCATGGACGCGGTGATCGCGAAGCTCAAATCAGCGGGCCTCGAGCAGACGCTGGTGCTCGTGATCTCCAAATCCGGCGGCACGCCGGAGACGCGCAACGGCATGCTCGAAGCCAAGGCCGCCTGGGAAGCCGCGGGCCTGGATTTCGGCAGGCACGCGGTCGCCGTCACCGGTGTCGGTTCGAAGCTCGATCAATTCGCCACTCAGCAGGATTTCATCGCCCGTTTCCCGATGGAAGACTGGGTGGGTGGCCGCACGTCGGTGCTTTCCACCGTGGGCCTGGTGCCCGCCGCCTTGCAAGGCATCGATATCGATCAGCTGTTAGGCGGAGCCGCCGCGATGGACGCGGAGACACGCAAGCCTGACGTGAAAACCAACGCCGCGATGCAACTCGCGCTCGCCTGGTATCACGGCTCGAACGGCAAGGGCGAAAAGGACATGGTCGTGCTGCCCTACAAGGATTCGCTGGTGCTGTTCTCGAAATACCTCCAGCAGCTCGTCATGGAGTCGCTCGGCAAGGAGCTCGATCTCGATGGCAACATCGTCAACCAGGGACTCGCCGTCTATGGCAACAAGGGCTCCACCGACCAGCACGCTTACATCCAGCAGCTTCGCGACGGCGTGAACAATTTCTTCGCCTGCTTCATCGAGGTGCGCAAGGGGCGCGAGGGTGCCAGCATCGAAGTCGATCCCGGCACGACCTCTGCAGACTACCTGCAAGGCTTCTTTCGCGGCACCCGCAAGGCCTTGCATGCCTCCGGCCGCAAGTCGCTCACCATTTCGATCCCGGAAGTCACGCCCTTCCAACTCGGCCTGCTCATCGGTCTCTTCGAGCGCGCCGTTTCGTTCTACGCCTCGCTCGTCAACATCAACGCCTATCATCAACCGGGCGTCGAAGCGGGTAAAAAAGCCGCTGGAATCTTCCTTGAAACGCTCAACTCGGTGCGCGCCCGCCTCACGGCGGAAGCCAGGACCACGGAGCAAATCGCCGCCGAAACCGGAGCCGATCCGGAGGACGTCCACCACTGCCTCAACCATCTCGCCGCCAATGGCGCGGCCCGCCTTGCCCCCGGTGCAAACGCTGCCGAGGACGCCTTCTCCCTCTAGCAGAGGTTTGCCTCCGGCCATCTCCGCTTCGCTCCGGTTGTGACCATCAAACCCGAAACCCACCCTCATGCATCATCGGATTCTCATCCTGCTTTTCGCGCTCGGCACGCTTGCAAGAGCGGACAACGCGGCCTTGGACGCGTGGCTCAAGCGCCAGGCAACAATCACGTCCCTGGAAGCGGGCTTCACCCAGGAACGCAAACTCCCCAGCCTGAAGCAGCCCGTCACCACCCCTGGAAAACTCGCGTTTTCCAAGCCCGGCCGGGTTCGCTGGCAACTCGGTGAACCCGTGGCGACGCTGGTGCTTGCCGAAGGTGCGATGCTCACGCTCATCGATTACAAGGCCAGGACCGCGCGCCGGATTCCGGCGGACGCACCGCAGGCCGCGAGGTTCAGCATGCTCACCGGCGAGGGTTTTCAGACAGCGGAAAATTTCCGGGCAATGTTCGAAATCATCGCGCAGCGGGTGGAATCCGGGATCCATCAATACACACTCCGGCCGAGGGACCGCAAAACCCGTGCGCAGGTGCCGTGGATCTTTCTCGATATCGATCCGGTGAGGAACGAACTGCGGGCGATGGAGTTGGAACTCAAGGACAAGTCCCGCATCCGCACGGTGTTCCACGCGCCGCGTTTCAACGCGAAACTTCCGGCCGCATTGTTCGAGGCGGATCTAACTGGGCTGACCGTGAAATGATGGACAGCCTCAGGCGTTCGCGGACTCAAACAGCCTGTTTCCCATAAATCTGTAACCCGAAGAATTCACAAATGACAGCAGTGTTGCGATGGTTGAATCGACTTGCAGTTGGCGTCATCGCACTTCTGCTGTCGGCTTATCTGGTGCTCTGGTGGATAACCCGCACGGCCAGCGTGAGCACGCATGGATCGGTGGATCCGGGAGAGGGAAACATCACCATTCCATCCGAGCGGACCCGATCCTGGGCGGAACGATCTGCGGCGACAGACTCCCTTATCGCCCATTGGGCAAGCCTTGAGGTGGGCGATTGGCAGGCTGATGGAAAAGTTGGCATCCCGAGGATCTTGCTCGGAAAACTCGCATCCGGAAAGGACATCGAATTCGTCAATGCGTATCTGCAGGAACGGCAACCCAGGGGCACCGTCGGCTCAACCGGGCCGTTCCACCCGAACGGCGACTACGATTTCACCCTCGCCGGGCTCACCTTGATCCTGCATGCATTTGGAAACCAGCCGGACCTGCTGTATCCCAAAACCACAGACCACATCGTCAATGTGCTCATGACCGAAGAAGGAGGGACCCCGAAAGTCCACACCCCGCGCATCCTCGGACTTCCTTTGAGAGACACCGAAAATCACATCCTGATGACCGAGGGCTCGCGGTATTTGAAAAACCGCTGGAAAGCACTGCACGGCGATACAGAGCCAAAATACAACAACGAAACCAACGGGCTGGAAGCCTGGTTGCTCAATTACATGGCAGGCATCGAGCGCGCTGGATTGTATGAATACAATTCCATTCCCTACGACGGTTACACACTCACTGCCCTGTTGAATCTCGAAGCCTTTGCCGCAGAACCGGTGCGTATGGCGGCCCGACGCATTCTGGACCGCTGCAACTGGGACTATGCCCTGGGCAGCCTGTCATTCAGACGATTCCCTCCGTTTCGCCGACAACCCCAACAGGCACAGGCCACAGGTCTGGACGCCCACTATCACACGATCATCATGAAAGCCTGGATGAGCCTGGCTGGAATCGAAGGCCTGACGATCAAAGAAGGCAAACACCATGCGCTCTGGGTGCCGCTGACATCTTACCGCCCACCTGATGCCGTGGTGGAATGGGTTTTGAAAAAACCAACCCATTACTTCATCCAGATGGGCCACGGACGCGACGGATCGCCGGAGATCTATTCGGGAGGTCCCGGCTATTTGATTACCGCGGGAGGCGTCTCCAATGATTGGGCGCGACAATGTGTGGCGCGACCGACCACATTAATGCTTGAAGACGGCGCGATGGATTTGAAAGACGTCCTTCACGTGGCAGGCCCCGGAGACAAGTATCGGGAGTGGAACAATACCGGAGTTCATGAGAATTTCGCCGTGGCAGCGGGCCCCGTGTCCATACCCGCAGGCTGGAAACCCGTTGCTGAAAACAACACATGGCGGATTTTCAAAAGTGCGGACCGACACATCGCGGTCCATTCAAGTGATGAACTTGGTATCTTCTGTCTGCTGCCCGATGGCAAAGCCGGAAATTTACTCGCGCAACTCACCGCGGCCAACGCCGATGCCAAAGCACTCGGGAAGCGCTTCCAATGGCCACAGGGTCCCGCCATCACCTATGACGTTCATGCGCCGAAGACCCAATGGGTGATCGTCCTTGTCGATGGAAAACCCGTCGATCGCGACCATGGCAAATGGCCATTGATGCAAGGCAAACTACCCGGATGGTCCCGTTGAAAAAAATCCCCGCCACCGGGGAGGTGGCGGGGATGTGTGATAATCAAGCCGCAGGGGCTTCTCTATCAGCCGGGGATCAGGTCCTTCACCGCATCGCGCTCTTCCTTGAGCTCGTTGATGGTGGCGTCGATCTTGGCCTGGCTGAAGGCGTCGATCGGCAGGCCTTGCACGACTTCCCACTTGCCGTTGGCTGTGACGCGGATGGGCATCGAGGCGACGAGACCTTTTTCGATGCCGTAGGAACCATCGGAGCACACCGCGACGGAAGTCCAATCGCCGACGGGAGTGGGGGTGATGAGGCTTTTCACGGTATCCATCGCGGCATTCGCGGCGGAGGCGGCGGACGATGCGCCGCGGGCCTTGATGATGGCGGCCCCGCGTTGTTGCACGGTGCTGATGAACTCACCCTTGAGCCATTCGACGTGCGAGATGACGTCGGTCACCGCGCGGCCCTGGATTTTCGCATTGGTGAAATCCGGGTATTGGGTGGCGGAGTGATTGCCCCAGATGCACATGTTGGTGACCTTGGAAACGTGGACGCTTGCCTTCTTGGCGAGTTGGCTTTTGGCGCGGTTCTCATCGAGGCGGGTCATTGCGAAGAAGCGGTCCTTGGGCACGCCATCGGCATTGTTCATGGCAATGAGGCAGTTGGTGTTGCAGGGGTTGCCGACGACCAGCACGCGCACATCGTCGGCGGCGTTGCGGGCAATGGCCTTGCCCTGGCCGGTGAAGATCTTGCCGTTGATGCCGAGCAGGTCGCCGCGCTCCATCCCCGCCTTGCGCGGCACGGAGCCGACGAGCAACGCCCAGTTGGTGCCCTTGAAACCCTCGTTGAGATCGGCGGTGCCGACGACCTCGTGGAGCAGCGGGAAGGCGCAGTCGTCGAGTTCCATCATGACTCCCTGGAGGGCGGCCATGCCGGGCTCGATTTCGATCAGGCGGAGGTTGACCGGTTGGTCCGGGCCGAAGACGAAGCCGGAGGCGATGCGGAAAAGAAGGGCATAGCCGATTTGGCCAGCCGCGCCGGTGACGGAGACGGTTATTGGTGGTTTCATAGGATTGTTGAGAGAGCGCGGCACGCTAGGGGCCGGCGCGGACAAGGTCAACCCACAAGGCGAGGGATGCGAGACCGTGCGTGGGTTTTCTGAATTGATGCGAAGGGATGATTCGAAAAATTCCGGGCTTCCCGCCCCCCCGGGAAGGCGCTTGAATCGCCGCATGATCGACATGCTGGTGCGCCGTTATGATTTGCCGGAAACCGCCGCGCTCTATCAGGAAATCACCGCGAAGGGTGTGACCCTGCGCCGCGTCCGGGCGTTTGAAAAACACACGGTGGCGGCCTTTGCGCGCACTTTTTCCGAAAAATGGGCGAGCGAGGTGGAGGTGGCGCTGAGCCGCCAGCCGGTGACCTGTTTCATCGCCACCCGGGACAGGCAGGTCCTCGGCTTCGCCTGTTTCGATACCACCCAGCGCGGGTTTTTCGGGCCGACGGGAGTGGCCGAAGGCGCCCGCGGGCTCGGACTGGGGAAGGCGCTTCTGTTCAGGGCTCTGGAGGCGATGCGCGAGATGGGCTTCGCCTACGCGGTCATCGGCGGTGTGGGGCCGGCGGAATTCTATGCCAAAGCCTGCGGCGCCTTCGAGATCCCCGGCAGCGATCCGGGAATCTATGGGGACTTGTTGCCGTGAAGCGGTTACGGCGAAACCATGCAAAAAGCGGCAAGGCGGGCTGCTGTGGAATGATCCTGATCCGGCGGCGAATAATCGGACCTTCTGCCTTTCTTTTCCCGGGCTGAACCCTGCGGCGGCTGAGCGCTGTGCATGCCGCCAAGGCACCAAGAACAATCGAGCCTGGCTCAGGAATGGAGACGGGCGGACCCACATGGATGTTGTCCAGCGTCGTCTCAGCGTTGCTGGCGACCAGGAATTCCGCCGATGTGACGCTGTTGAAACCACTGGCCAGTGTGATGCCAGTTCCCGTTGACGACACCGGCACGGTCTGGGTGGCAACAACCAGGCCGTTGACCAAACCATTGACGACGTAGGATTGATTGGACCGGGAAAAGAAGGAGATGAGTTGGAACGGGCTGCTGTCGGCGGCAGTCAGCGTAATCCTCCCCGATGTACCGCGGCGCGATATTCCCGGCGTTTCTTCCTCGCCGACCGTGACGCGGAAGTTGCCGCTGGCGGAATGCAGGACGTAGCCATCTTCCAGCAACAGATTCGGCACATTCGCGGTGATCGTGCGGTTGTTGAAGTCAAGAATCGTGACCGCCCCGCGAGCGCCATGAGTCAGCATCGCAGCCAGGGTGACGATGAGAACAGGTTTCATCCGGCGGGGGGCAGTCATGGGAGTTTTATGCAAATTTTGACATGGGAATAGGATGTGTT
Source organism: Akkermansiaceae bacterium (assembly GCA_041753485.1). Taxonomy (GTDB): domain Bacteria; phylum Verrucomicrobiota; class Verrucomicrobiia; order Verrucomicrobiales; family Akkermansiaceae; genus Luteolibacter. The sequence goes on along the minus strand of JBGSUP010000364.1, from coordinate 627 downwards.
TTCACGGTTTGAATTTTGTTAGATTGCTGGATATGGTTTATATTTTGGGGATGCATTGATCACAATGCCGCTTGATGATCCTCAAATTCCTTGAATTGGAGCGCCAGAACAGGTCGATGGCATCACCGGCCACCGGAATCGCTCCAAGCGCCGCGTCGAACGCCACGTTGGCCGACATCCGCATCATCTGGAAACGGGAAAGCTTGAGGTTCCGTGCCTCCCAGACGAGATACGCGCCCATCGACGTGCTGATCAAGTCGCCGATCACCGGAACCAGTCCGATCAGCGCGTCGAGACCACAGGGAATGTTGACGACTGGAATTCGGAAAGACCGTTCGAGCAGTTTTTCCAAGGTTTCGATCCTGAAACGGATCGCATCAAGATCCCTGCCGCCGGCCGCAAGGATGGGTGGAATATCGATTTTTTTCTCCATGACGTTTGAATTGAGGCTGCGACTGTCACGGGCTATCAACGGCTTACAAACGCGTGAACCAGTCCACCAACGATCAACAGAATGAATGCCAGGACAATCACCTTCGTAAGCCGTGGATGGCGTTTGAAGAACTGAGTCCCAATCCACCAGGATACCAGGAAAAGCCCCACCCACCCATACCACTTCCAGGCTGC
>JBGSUP010000363.1:0-2900 GCA_041753485.1 Akkermansiaceae bacterium | reverse complement strand
CGCGCCACGTGCAGTGCCGCCATCGTCGCGGGGCTCCATTTCCGATGAGTCAACAAAGCGCGGTTTGCGATCCAAGCTGCGGGACGCGCCGCGTGCGGGCTGTCGTTTCCAAGAAGTCCGCCAAGCCGCTGGAATGGCACCTGCCCCCCCAGCACCGCGCGGCGATGCGTTGGAACATCCGTGCCGAGAGCGGACAAGGCACCGAGGCCAACGATGAAGAGCGGAGTGTCGATGGCCACGGGTTATCAATCAGGCCCGCGCGGGCAATGCCAAAATGAGATCGCGCCAAAACACCTGCGGTTTAAAGCGTGATCTGCGCGCCCAATTCGACGACGCGTCCGGGCGGCAGTTGGAAGTAAGCGGTGGCTGGCGAGGCATTGCGCGCCATGATGGCAAACAAGTAGAGGCGGATGCGGTCGATGAAGGTCGCCTTTTTCCCCACACCATAGGATTCGCGGCCGAGGAAGTAGGTCGCCTTGCCGGGATGGAACCGCAGTTCCGCAGGCAGCAGGGATTTGAGTGCGCCGGGCACTTCCGGATTGTCGGCAAAGCCGAACTTGAGGGTCACCCGGTGAATGCCCTGTCCCATCTCCTGATACTCCAGCATTTCGCTTTTTCCGGCATGAGGTTGGTCGAGCGTCATGACATGCAGCAGGATGACCCGTTCATGCAGCACCTGATTGTGCTTGAGATTGTGAAGCAGCGCGGTGGGAACCTGGGTGCCCTTTCCGCTCATATAAATGGCGGTGCCGGCCACCCGGTGGATGCTGCCTTTCGCAAGATCCTTGAGCAAAACATCCACCGGCAGCGACTCTTTGGAAATCCGCAGGAAAAGCCGTTTCCTGCCCCAGATCCAGATCAACATCAGTGACATCACCCCTCCGCCGACGATCAGCGGAAACCACCCGCCGTGGATGATCTTGAGCGAGTTCGCGGCGAGAAAAGCACCATCCAACAGCAGGAACAGTCCGGTCACGATGGCGGCCTTGGGCTTCGACCAGCGCCATGCCGCGCGGGCGGCCGAGAAGAACAACACCGAGGTGATCGCCATGGTCAGAGCGATGGCGATGCCATAGGCACCGGCCAGTGCCGTGGAGGTCTCAAACGCGATGACCAGGAGCACGCAAGCCGCCGCAAGCATCCAGTTGACCGCTGGAACATACACCTGCCCGGCCGAGTGCTCCGAGGTGTAGCGGACCAGAAAACGTGGCAGGCATCCGAGTTGGATCGCCTGGGTGGTGAGTGAGAACGCACCGGAAATGAGCGCCTGACTGGCGATGATCGCCGCACAGGTGGCAAGGATGGTCAACGGGAACTGGAGCGGCTGCGGCGCCAGCAGGAAAAACGGACTGCGGATCGCCGTGGGATCCACAGTGAGCAGCGCGGCTTGGCCAAGGTAGTTGAGCACGAGCGCCGGTAAAACCACCACAAACCAGCCAAACCGGATCGGGCGGGTGCCAAAGTGACCCAGATCGGCATACAGCGCCTCGCCACCCGTCACCGCAAGGAACACCGCGGCGAGCAAGGGAAACGCATGTTTCCACTCACGGACCAGAAACATGACACCCTCCAGCGGACTGAGAGACCACAGCACCTGGGGATGGGACCACAGAGCGCGAAGCCCCAGGATCGCGAGCGTTCCAAACCACACCAGCACGATCGGGCCGAACAAGCCGCCGACTTTTCCCGTGCCGAAACGCTGGATCGCGAACAACGCGATCAGGATGACCACCGCGACGGGCACCGCCCACTGTGAGAAGACCGGAGCGCTGACTGACAAGCCCTCCACCGCGGACAGCACGGAAATCGCGGGAGTCAGCATGCCATCGGCATAAATCAAGGCCGCACCCGCCAAACCGAAAAGCAGGATTTTCCGCGGATCCTCGCCGCCAAGCTTCCGCACAGCGCTCCGGATCAGGGCGGAGAGCGCCAGAATACCACCTTCCCCCTTGTTATCGAGTTTCAGGATGATGAAGAGATACTTTGCGGACACGACGAGCAGCAGCGACCATACGACCAGCGAGGCCGCGCCTGTTAGATTCCGGGGCTCCAGCGGCGCGGGATGATGACCGGAAAAGCATTCACGGAAGGCGTAGAGCGGACTTGTGCCGATATCTCCGAAAACAATGCCCATGGCGGCCAGGGCGCTGGCGGCCAACTTCGGATGGTGGCCGCGGTGGCCGGAGTGAGAGCAGCTCATCGTTGCGGAACCGACGGCCCGCAGGCCGGTCAAAGCACTTCATCACCGCGTTGGCCAGCAAAATCCCCCCCCGCTCACAGCAGGTGCGAGAACATCGCATCGCGCAGTTTCGGTTCAAACCAAGTGCTTTTGGGTGGCATGATGCCGCCGGCATCGGCGATCTCCATCAGGTCCTCTATGCCCGTCGGAAACATCGAAAAGGCGCAGGCGGATTCTCCCGAAGCGACGAGTTTTTCCAACTCCGCCGTGCCGCGGATGCCGCCGACAAACGAGATGCGCTTGCTGGTGCGCGGGTCCTGGATATCAAACAGCGATGCAAGGACTTCGGTCTGGAGCAAGGAAACATCAAGCAAGTCGATGGCCGGGCGGCCGCGAGTGAATTCCGGCTTGAAGGTCAGCCCGAACCATTTGCCACCGAGGAAGAAGGCGAGATCGTGTTTTCTCGTCGGAACCGGTGCGGCGTTTTCCGTGATCTCGAACACGCGGCCCAGCGCGGCGAGGATTTCCTCCGGTGAGTGGCCATTGAGATCCTTGAGCACCCGGTTGTAGGCCAGGATGTTCATCTGATCGTGCGGAAAGATGACGGTGAGGAAACCCGCGCTGCCGCCCGCACCCTTGCGGCTCTGATAGACCCGGCCGGCTGCGGCGCTGCGGTGATGGCCGTCCGCGATGTAGAGCGCCGGCATGCGGGCGAACGCGG
>JBGSUP010000362.1:0-7461 GCA_041753485.1 Akkermansiaceae bacterium | reverse complement strand
GGCGCGGAAATTCGGCTGCCGCTCCGCCATGCCGGTCTTCAAGGCGCTGGAACTCTGCCCGCAGCTCACGCTCGTGCCCGTGCGCTTCGATCAATACCGGGCGGAAAGTTCGAAAATCCGCGCGATCTTCAGCCGCTTTTCTGAACTCGTCGAGCCGCTCTCGCTCGATGAAGCCTATCTCGATGTCTCGCATCTCCAGTCGGACGCCGCGGCCGTCGCACGCGAGATCCGCGCGCAGATCTTCGAAGAAACCGGCCTCACCGGTTCCGCAGGCATATCAACCAACAAACTCATCGCCAAGATCGCCTCGGACTGGAACAAGCCCAACGGCCAGTTCGAGGTGAAAGCCGCTGAAATCCCCGCCTTCATCGCCGCATTGCCGGTCGGCCGGCTGTGGGGCGTCGGCCGCAGGATGCGCGAAAAACTCGCCGCAATCGGTGTGGAGACCTGCGCCGATCTCCAGAACTTCGATCAGATCGATCTCGCCCGCCGCTTCGGCAAGTGGGGCATCGAGTTATGGCATCTCTGCCGCGGCATCGACCAGCGCCCGGTCACGCCGGACCGCACCCGCAAGTCGCTCAGCAGCGAGATGACGTTTTCCGAAAACATCCGCCTGCTGCCGGAGCTTGTCCCGCCGATGCGCGGCATGATCGAGGGCCTCGCCGAAGACCTTGCCGCCAAACACTCCGACCGCGTGATCCGATCGCTGGTGGTAAAACTCAAGTTCGCCGACTTTGAGCGCACCACCGCCGAGCGCGCCTGGCACGTCATGGACCGCGGAGTTTTCGAACAGCTTCTAACGGAAGCATGGAAACGCGGCGGCAACCGGACCGTCCGCTTGTTAGGTGTGGGCGTGCGTTTCGAGGATCCCGTGGAGGACGCGCAACTGGACTTCTTCGGCTGAGCTTTCCATTAGAAGGTCCAGCCCATGCCCAGCGTGAAGCCGAGCGCGTCGATGCCCGGATTGGGATCGGTCATGCCGAGATTCGAGTGGTGGATGAAATAGAGCCCGCCGAGCAGGGATGCGTTTTCGCTGATGCGCTGGCGCAGGCCGAACTGCGAGAACCAGTTGAGCGTGAAGTCCTGGCCCTGGCCATCGGTGCCGCCGGAGCTGTTGATCCAGCCTGCCCCGCCACCGATCGAGAAAAACAGCGAGGAGCTGCCGGATGGCAGCCAGTATTCGATGGAAGGTGCGGCGTTGAACCCGACATAATAATCCTCGGGACCTTGGATGATGGTCTCGTAAAGCGCTGAAAACCGGTTGCGCACCACGATGCGCGCGCCGGACTCGTCCTGCCACCATGTCCATACCGCCGGCGATCGCAGCGTGAGCTGGGTGGGAATGATTTCATATTCCGCATCGGTGTTGCTGCCGACTTGGCCGAGCCAGCCGCTTTCCAGTGACCATTCCCAGACATCGAAGGCATCCGCCTCGGCGGCAAGCAGCGGCAGGCCGGACATCAGGCACCACGCAATGAACGTCTTCATCGACGCTGGGATAAGCCGACGCTTCCCCCGCGTCGAGCCGGATCTCGCAATCAAGACCGGGGGATTCCCAGCCACCCCGCCGGCTGGACGACCAAGATCCCGGAAAACCGACAAATCCTGCGTGCGGCCGCACGCAGGATTTGCTAACAGCTTGATCAAAGGTGGGAGGGGTGGGTCAGGGGCGGGAGATTTTCAGGCGGATAAAGCGTTGGTCCGCCTCGCTCAGGGGCAGGGTGTCGCGGGCGGTGAAGGTTTCCCCGGTAAATTCGATCTTGGCGGGACTCCAGGAGTCCAGCGTTCCCGTGACTTGGGCACTCCAGGTGATGTCGCTGGCGGCGGGGTCACGGACGCCCGAGACCGCCAGGTAGCCTTCGGACTCCAGGATTCCCAGCGGCGAGGCATCCGGGGATTTCGGTGGCAGACCCATCGCGTATTCGATCAGGTTGGCAAGGCCGTCGCCGTCGGGGTCGGCGGTTTCTCCGCCGATGGACGGGTTGGCGAGATCCGCAGGGGTGAACTTGGTGAAACGCCAGTCGTCGAAGGGCTTGTCCCGGATCTGCGTCACGGCGGACTGGGCGGGGTCGCGGACCAGCGCGAAGTCCGCCGCAACGGCCACGCTCACGTTGCGCTCGCCCTGGGGCAGCAAGTCGGGAATGGGGGTGACCGGCAGCGAGACCGATGGTTGATTGGCAGGAATCGTGACGCTGGATGGAAGCGGCTGATAGTGGAGTCCCGGGATGGCGGTGCCGGCGATGGTCAGAGGGACGAGCAGTGGCAGCTTGAGATCGCCGGTGCGGGTGAAGGTGAGCACTCCCGGTTGGCCGTCGATTTCCTTCGCGATCGGGTTGGTGGCCGCCACCGTGACTGCGGGCAGGCTGTGCCAGGCGAGGGCGTAGGGAACGCTTCCACTGCCCGAGGGTCTGCTGACGACAAGCGCGTAGTCCCCGGGAGCGAGCGCGTTCCGATAGATCAACTCGACGTTGTCCACGGCGCTGGAGCTCTCCGCGAGCATGGTTCCGGTGGCAACTCCATTGGCTTGGTGGAGGCGGAGGGTGAGATTTGCAAGGGGAGATGTGCCGAAGTTCGAGGGAACCGTCCGGTGCCAGATCAGGGAGGCGCAGAAAGGCGTGGATGGAGCGCCCGGCGGGATTTTGAAGTAGTAGGTTTTTGGTGAATTGCGGCTGACCGTCTCGGTGGCCGCCCAGCCGCAAGGGCCATGCTGAGTGGTTCCTGACATGTCAGGACCTGTGAGCAGCGTCTGGTAAGCATGCCAGATGTTGAGTTCGCCAGCTCCAAAGATATCGTCGAGCGGCCGGGCCGCGGAGTTGTCCCAGCCGGGCACCGTGTCCTTGGTGGCCGAGGCGAGCAGCAAGGCTTTGATCAGGCGCGGTCGGTTCGCGCCCGTCAGTCCGTAGGATTCGGAGAGTTTCTTGTGCAGCAATCCGGCGGCACCGGCGACCATCGGCGTGGTCCAACTGGTCGCACTCTCCGGAGAGGCGCTTGGAGCGACGATGTCGGGTTTGATGCGGCCCGATCCATCGTGCACCGTGAGTCCGGCACTGTGCAGTCCGTCGTCGCGGCCGACTGCAATCGTGTGATAACTCTGTCCAAGCAGTTGTGGGAGGGTGGTGGATGCGCCGTTGTTCATGCCCACGACGCAGACGAAGCCGTCGCGGTCGATTGCGTAATCGAGGCGTCGGTTGATGTCGGCGACCTGTGATTCCGGAAGAGGAAGCACCGGTGGGTCCGCGTTTTCGTTGGGAATGGAGATCCAACTGTGGTTCTGAACGTTGCGGAATTCGGTAAGTGGCGTGATTCCGCTACCTTGGTTGAGGAAACCGCTGCCAAGCCAGCCATTGGCGCTGTAGAGATCCACGTTCGTACTGCCAGGCAGCATGCTGGAGGTGGAGTAGTAGTTGGTGGCCACCTTGTTGGCGTGGTTGCTGGTGCCGGATGGGTTGGATTTCAGCGTGAACGCCTTGCCTGAGAACGCAGTGCTGGAGGTATTGGGGGCGTAGTTCGCCCCTGACTCCAAGCCCTCCACCTGGGCAAGTCCCGTGCCGCTTGCGGTCGGCAGATCAGCAGCGGCCAGCGCCTTGAGCCGCGTGAATCCGATCTCATCCTTCCAATCCGCCTGCAATGCATTGGCAGTCGCGCCGAACGCGAGCACGATCCGGATGACGCTGGATGGAGTAGGGGATTTCACGGGATGGCTGGGCTGGAGAAGGGCCTTGGAGTCGGGCGGGAATTTATGTTGGAATGTCTGCGGCGCAAGGAATCTCCACCGGCAGGCCCGGTGCCTGTTGACTCCCGCGAAGTGCCTGTCCATAGTTCGTCCGCCGATGGCTGAAACTCCGCCTGCTGTTGAAATCCGTGGTCTGGTGAAAGACTTCAAGACGTCATTCCGCCGCAAGCCTCTGCGTGCCGTGGATGGGGTTTCGATCCGCATCATGCCGGGTGAGGTGTATGGGTTGATCGGGCCGAACGGCTCCGGGAAATCGACCACGATGAAGGCGCTGCTCGGGTTGGTGGCCCCCACCTCCGGGCAGTGCGCGATTTTCGGCAAGGATTCGCTCAAGGTGGATTCACGCAACGAAGTCGGCTTTCTGCCGGAAAACCCCTATTTTTACAAGCACCTCAGCGGTGCGGAAACTCTGCGCTTCTATGGCAAACTTTGCGGCCTGGGTGGCAAGGCGCTGGCGGAGCGGGTGAACGAGATGCTGGCCCTCGTCGATCTGGAAAGTGCGCGTGACCGGCGCATCGGCGGTTATTCGAAGGGCATGCTCCAGCGCATCGGGCTGGCCCAGGCGCTGATCCAGGAGCCGCGCTTGGTCATCCTCGACGAGCCCACCGCTGGCGTGGATCCGGTGGGTTCGCGGCAAATCCGCGATTTGATTCTCAAGTTGCGCGAGCGCGGCATCACGGTGTTTCTTTGCTCGCACTTGTTGGAACAGGTGCAGGAGGTCTGCGATCACGTCGGCATCATTTTCCAGGGCCGGATGATCCGCGAGGGGAAGCTTGAGGAATTGATTTCCATCGAGGATCAGACCGACATCGTGCTCAGCGACGCCACGCCGGAGTTGATCGCGCAAATCACCGCCTTGGTTGAAAACACGCCGGGTGCCGCCATCGTCCGCACGGGAAAACCCCGCACCACGTTGGAACGGCTTTTCCTACGTGAAATCCGCGAAGAAGAACCATGAGCCAAACCAAACCCATGACCATGCAGGGCTCGCACCACAGCCGGATCCTCACGATCTGCACCCATACCTTCACCCAGCTGGTGCGCATGAAGGTGTTCTATTTCATGGGCATCTTCGCGGTGATCGCCATCGCCAGCAATTTCTTCGACCTGCCACAGCACGAGGGTCCGGAAGCGGTGGGGGCGAACGTGCTGCGCTCGATCAAGAGTTGGTCGCTGGGTGCGATGACCTTGTTTTCCGTGGTGCTATCGGTGGTGGCCACCGCGCTGCTGCTGCCGAAGGACGTGGAGGACCGCACGCTTTACACGATCCTCGCCAAGCCCGTGCCGCGCTTTGATTATCTGGCGGGAAAATTGTCAGGCGTGCTGCTGCTGGTATTCGTCTCGCTCGCGCTGATGGACGTGCTGATGACGGTGGTCCTGCAAATCCGCACCGGTATGGTCGTGGAACAGCAGGCGGCGATGGCGCAGGCGCTGGGCTGGTCCAAAGACGCGATCGACTCGCTGCGGGCGGAAACCCTTGCCAACGGACCCAACGCCTCGCTGCAGGGTGCGGTCTTCGCGGTGTTCCTGCGGGCTTCGATCATGGCCTCGCTGGCGCTGCTGATCTCCACGTTTTCAACGAGCACCCTATTCACCACCATCGTGAGTTTCCTGATTTATTTCATCGGTCACTTCCAGGCGGACGCGCGCGATGTCTATCTGCATGCCGGCCAGGCCGGGGAGGGGGTTTTCGCGCGGCTTGCCTCGCTGCTCTTGTCGCTCGTGCTGCCGGATTTCCAGCTTTTCAACGTGATCGACGCGGTGATCGAGGGCCAGACGCTGCCGCTGCTCGCGGTTGGGAAGCTGGCACTCGTCGGGCTTTATTACGCGCTGTTTTTCACTTTTGCGTCGTGGTTTATTTTCGCCGACAAGGAATTCTGAGCTTGTGAAACCGAGTTGGAAAATCGCGGTTCTTGCCGTCGCGCTGTTGGCTTTTGGCGCGCTGCGCATGCCGTTTGAGAAGAGACTCAGCGGTGAGTTGCGTGCGGCAGGCTTGTTTCCGCCGCCGCTGGAGATCGCCACCCGTGACAAGATCGGCCAGACCAGTTCGGCCGTCGCGCTCGGCGGGCTGCGCACCCTCGTGGCCACGTTCCTTAACCTGCGGGCCTTTTCGTTTTTCACCGAACAACGCTGGTCTGATGTTGAGGAGACCTTCAACACGATCGTCGATCTTGCGCCGCGCACCCGATATTACTGGGAAACCGGATCATGGCATCTGGCTTACAACGCGGCGTCCTATTATATCAACGACTCGAAGCTGCCGCCCTTGCGCCGCCGCGAGGGTTGGCGTTCCTCCATCCTCAGGGGCCGCTCCTTTCTTGAGCGCGGTGCCCGCAACAATCCCGACGACTGGAGCATCCATGCCAGTCTGGGTTTCCTGCTGTCGGATTCCAACAAGTTCGCGGCCTTCCGTGATCCCAATGAAACCTTCGCGGCCGCCGCAGAAGCCTATCGAAAAGCCGCGGAGACCGGCAAGGCTCCGGGTTATGTGGGCCGTTCCTGGTTTTATTCGCTTGCCCGCGTCGAGGGCCGGGAAGATGAGGCGCTCGCATTTGCCCGCTCGCTGTATGCGGCGGGGCCGAAGAACCAGACGCCCACGCTGCGGGTCCTGTTGCTGGTATTGGAGGCGCACGAGAATCCCTCGATGGATGTCGCCGCGCGCGCCGTCGAATTGTTCGGCACTCCGGAAAAAGCCTACGAGGCCTTGACCGGCCACTGGCAGCGCACCCGCGAGCGCTTTCCGGTCCACGGAGTGTCCGGCGCACTGGAATCGCTGGAGAGAACACTCTCGATTCCGGCAGAACAGAGCATTTTCAAACAGCCTCCGGTGCCGCCCGCAAACCCCGATGAGTGGTTCAAGGACTGACAGCCAGCGTCACGCGCTTTTGCCATCGACCTTGGGCTTGCGGATTTCCGGCGGAGCGGGGGTGCCATTGGGGAGGATGGTTTCGATGGCTTCCACGGGCACCCAGCCGCGGGTTTTGGTGGCGAAGGCAACGTAGGCCCAGCGGCCGGACTCGCGGATCACTTCGCAAAGCGAGCCCGGCGGGGCGTCGATCACTTCGGGAGAAGTGCGTGAGGCCTCGGCATGCAGGATGGTGTTTTCGCCGACGATGACCGCCTGCCTTGCGAGGGGTGCGAACTCGGCGTCGTCCGGGAAATAGCGCCAACCCAGGGCACCACCGGCGGCGAGCAGCGGGGCGATGACGAGAACGACCACAGCTGCCGGGCGCAGGCGGGATTCGGGGCGGGTTGCGGGGAAAACGAGCAAAGCGAGCAGGCAGAGCCAAGCGCCGGTCCACAACATCGCTTTCCAGTCTGATAGCGGAATGCGGGCGATGGCATATTGGAATTCCGGCCGGTGGATGGTGATGGAGCCGTGTTTGCGCTCGATGAAACGCAGGTTTTGGCGTGATTCCTGGTGGCCTGGCTCGCGGGCGAGAGCCCTGCGGTAGTAAAGCGCCGCTTGGCCGGGGGAACCGGCGCGGTAACAGGCGTTGCCGATGTTATACAAAACGTCCGGGGAGAGTTCCTGATAGTCTCCGGCCTTGAGCCACTGGCTGATGGCTTCATCATATCTGGCGGATTCGTAAGCCGCACGTGCGAGCCCGGCCGGCGTTTCCGCGCGGGCCTGGCCGATGGCACCGACTGACAGCGCGATCACAGCCCATACCATCACCGCCTTGCGCAGGACCTGGATGATGGCCGCGCGTTTTTTCGGATCGAGG
>JBGSUP010000361.1:0-4205 GCA_041753485.1 Akkermansiaceae bacterium | reverse complement strand
GACACCGACCTCACCCAAGCGGAATCCATTTCCGCCGCTTCACGCAAGAAAGGCCAGACAGCCTTGAAAAACGGCGAAGTCGCCGTTGTCACCCTCGCCGCCGGGGCCGGTTCCCGTTGGACCCAGGGCGCGGGCGTGGTCAAGGCACTCAATCCCTTCTGCCGCCTCGGCGGACGCCACCGCTCGTTTGTAGAGACCCACCTTGCCAAGAGCCGCAAGACCGGCCGCCTCTGCGGCACGCCGCTGCCGCATATCTTCACGACGAGTTATTTCTCGCACGAACCGACGAGCCGTTTCCTCGCTCAACACGACAACTTCCACTACGAGGGGCCGCTCGTTCTATCAGAAGGGAAATCCATCGGCCTGCGCACCATTCCCACCGTGCGTGACCTGCGCTTCGCATGGGAGGAAATGCCGCAGCAGACGCTCGATGTGCAACAGCAGAAAGTCCGCGACAGCCTGCGCACCGCGCTGATCGGCTGGGCGCAATCCGCCGGTGAGGCCTCGGATTACACCGACAACCTGCCGTTGCAATGCCTGCATCCCGTCGGCCACTGGTATGAAGTACCCAACCTCATCCGCAACGGCACGCTGGCCGCCATGTTGAAGGAGCGCCCGCAGTTGAAGACACTGGTGCTCCACAACATCGACACCGTCGGCATGAACGTCGATCCGGTGTTGTTAGGCCATCACCTTGCCAGCGGCGCGGGCCTCACCTTCGAGGTCATCACCCGCCGCCTCGAAGACCGTGGCGGCGGCCTCGCCCGCGTCAACGGCCGCCCGCAACTCGTCGAGGGACTCGCCATGCCGCGCGAGGAGGACGAGTTCCATCTCACTTATTACAACTCCAACACCTGCTGGATCGACATCGACGCCCTGCTCGACGCGTTCAAACTCACCCGCGGCGACCTGGCAGACGCCGCCAAGACCGCCGCCGCGATCCGCGCGCTGGCGGCGAAGATGCCGACATACATCACGCTCAAGGATGTTAAAAAACGCTGGGGCCACGGCCAGGAGGATGTTTTCCCGGTCTGCCAGTTCGAAAAACTGTGGGTGGACATGAGCCACCTGCCATCCATCGACACCCGCTACCTCGCCGTGCCGCGGCTGCGCGGCCAGCAGCTAAAGGACCCGTCCCAGCTTGATGGCTGGCTGCGCGATGGCTCGGCGGCTTATTTGGAATCACTTTGCGAGTGGGAATGATTCTTTTTTCATCGCTCGCCGCCGGAGAGGCCGCTTGAGTGTGGGTGGTATCATCATGGAAGCGATCGAAAACCTCCTGCAGAAAAACCGCGAATGGGCGGCGTCCGTTCATGCGGAGGATCCCGGATTTTTCGAGCGACTGGCCAACCAGCAGAAGCCGGAGTATCTGTGGATCGGCTGCTCGGACAGCCGGGTGCCGGCCAACCAGATCACCGGTCTCGCCCCGGGTGAGGTGTTTGTGCACCGCAACGTGGCCAACGTGGTGGCCGAGACGGATTTCAACCTGCTGGCCGTGCTGCAATATGCGGTGGACGTGCTCAAGGTGCGCCACATTGTTGTCTGCGGCCATTACGGCTGCGGCGGGGTGCGCGCCGCTTTGGAGAACTTCCGCCACGGCATGATCGACAACTGGCTTTCCGGGATCCGTGCCCTGAGTCGCATGCACCGCATGGAACTCGACGCGCTGCCGGCCGAAGCGGCGGCCGACCGGCTTTGCGAGCTCAACGTGCTCGCCCAGGCACGCCACGTGGCGCATACGACCATCGTTGAGGATGCCTGGGATCGCGGGCAGGAAATCTCCATCCACAGTTGGATCTACCGCCTCGACAACGGAATCATCCAGCCACTCTGCCCGCCGATCGGGGAGCCGCTGGAATTCCACGCCCAGCCTGCGGCTGTGGACGAAATTCCCGCCGCCGGCGGAAGCATTTTACCGCATCCATAAATCGGCGACGACCATCCGGTGATCGCTGTGGCGGGTGGTGACGGTGCGGCTGCGGACCGGAGTGAGGTGGCGGGTGGTGTAGAGGTGATCGATGCGCAGGATCGGGAAACGGCGTTGGAAGGTATTGCCCCAGCCGGTGCCGGCCGTGGCGAAGGCATCGACAAAATCACGGGTGAGCAGGCGGTGCACGACATCCGAGGCGGAGGCGTTGAAATCGCCGCCGAAGAGGGTGGGGGAGTTGGGGAAATTCGTCGTTTGCTCGAGGACTTGCTGGACCATCAAAAGTTCCTTGCGGCGAATGGCGCGGTTGTTTCGGTGTTGGGTCCAGGTGGAACGTTTCCAAAATCGGAGGTCGGTGGCGGCGGAGGCGAGGTGCACATTGACGACTTCAATGGTGCCGCCGTCGGGCAGGGCGACGGTGACTTGCTGGTTGCGCTGGGTTGGATTGCGGACCTCGCGCTGGATTTTCCAACGGGTCACCACGGCATTGGTCTGGTGCGTGCGGTAATCGCCGCGGCCGCCATAGAGGGCATCCGCAATACGGCGGACCTGGTGCGGATAGACATCTTGAAGCAGGACGATGTCCGGCCGCCAGGCGGCGATGTCGGAAGAAGGGTCCCCATAGCGGAAGATCGCGCAATTGAGGGTGGCCACCCGCAGGACGGGTGCACCATCGTGCGGTGCCGCTTGACCGGGTTGCGGGGAGGATTTTCCCAGATTGGGAAGCACGCGGGCCTCGTCCGCCCCGACGAGCAACGTGACGGCCCAGACTGCGGTCATGACCAGCGAGAGCGAGGCGCGCAGGAAATAAAACGCGACCATGCTGAGCAGCAGACCGACTCCACCCCAGACCCAGATCGGCAGCACGGTGAAGGCAGCGAAGCGGTCCGGCTGCCGGGAAAAGCAAAACACCGTGAACAAATGAAGCAACAGTGACAGCCCCACCAGCATCCATCCCATGCGGCTGCGGAGTGCTTGCATCACGGTTGAATTTGAAATCTCAAAGGCCCGGAAGGCCGAGGCCGCCGGTGAGTTTCTGCATCACGGCTGCGGTTCTCTCCTTGCCGGTGGTGATGGCTTCTTGCACGCCCTTGAGCACGAGTTCTTCCAGAAACTCGACATCCGATGGATCAACCAGCGAGGGATCGATCTTGATCGAGAGCACGTCACCGGCGCAAGTGGCGGTGACGCGGACCTTGCCGCCGCCGACCGAGGATTCGACGGTTTGGGTGGCGAGTTCCTCTTGTTTGGCGGCGAGCCCGGCCTGCATCTGCTGGGCTTGTTTCATGAGTTTGGCGATGTTCATAAGTTTGAAAAAATGGTTGGTTAGATGGTCTGCGCCCAAGGTTGCTGAATTGGCGCTCCGGAGTGGAACACAAAATGAAGGACGCGTCGATGGTTTGGTGAGAGAGCTTGGGATGATGCGTGGAGCAGAAGGGGCCGCATGAGGATGGCTTCGCCGGTATTGGCAAGGACCTCCACCTGACCGTGGTTCGCGACGTGGTCTGATGTGGAATCACTTGGCAGGATGCCCTTGCGGTGTGTGCCCGGTGAAACGCGGAGAGGGCCATTGGTGGAATCGCAATCGTCAAGGTGAAGGCGCACCGCGAGAAGGTCTTCGAGAACCGCAAGTGGTGGCTGGGCGAAATGAACGCCATCCTTGACGCTTGGGACAAGATATCCGGGGCTATTCACCGGGCGGGAGAGAGGAAACATCAGATCCTGGTGCCAAGGAACCTTCCAATTTGCCGCAGGCGATTTGTCAAACGCGATGGCTTGGATGGCGACGGCAGACGGGCAAAGAAATCCTTGGTTTAAAAGCCCTGCGCGAATCAGGCAGGCTGTCTCCGCGACAAGCGGATGATCAAGCAAGCATCGCTTTCCGGCGCGGCCATCGGCGAAAATCGTGTTTCGCAGCGTAACTATGGTTTCAGCGGAGATGCCCGCAGTAACCTTAGCGAAGCCTGCGGCGTGGAGCCCCTTCATGCGGTATTGGGATGGATTTCAGATTGTCAGCCTTTCGGTATTTCAGCTTCTATCCTGAAACGACTTTGCCTTCGAATTGTTCGAGGGCGGATTGGATGAGCGGGTCTTGAAAAAATGGATTTTCGGCGGTGGCTGCGGGAGGCTTGGGGGGTGTGGGTTCGGCCTTGGCTTCCTCGACCCATGGCGGAGATTCCGGCGCGGCTGGCGGCGCATTTTCCTCGGGGGCGGCATCGATCAGCAGTTCGAAGGAGGACCTGCCGGATGGGGCGGGCTTGGGCCCGGTGGCTTGCGC
>JBGSUP010000360.1:0-1797 GCA_041753485.1 Akkermansiaceae bacterium | reverse complement strand
CAATCCTGGCACGAGGCGGTGGTTTGCGCGGCACCCGGCGCGCCCAGTCATGTGATGCTGGATGACGAGGAAGCGGAGCATCTGCCCGGCTGCAATCTCGCGGTCACCCGGGCGGCGTTCGAGGCGGTCGGCGGTTTTGATCCGCAGTTTCAGACGGCGGGCGACGATGTGGATTTCTGCTGGCGGCTGCGTGCCGCCGGGTTCCGGCTTGGCTTCGCGCCGGGGGCCTTCGTCTGGCATTGGCGGAGGCCGTCGATCCGTGGGTTTCTGCGCCAGCAAATCGGCTACGGCCACGCGGAAAAACGGCTGCGCACAAAACACCCGGAGCATTTCACCCGCCACGGCGCGGCCAAATGGCGGGGCTTCGTCTACGGCGGCGGCCCGGTGCGGGTGACTGCGGAGTCGATCATTGATTGCGGGGCCATGGGCAGCGCCAGCTATCAGGCGGTGAGCAACCGGATGCTGCCGCTGCGTGGCTTGGACGGCCGCTTCGACCGCTGGCCTGCGAGGCTGGCGCTCTGGCTGGTGAAACTCATCGCCCCGCGGCTTCGGGCATGGGTCCGCTGCCACAGGATCCGTTTGGAGCGGGAGACACCACGCTTGCGGGAGCGCGTCGCGCCGCCGGAGCATGAGTGGCGGATTGGCGGAAGCTCACGCGATGAAATCCTCAACCGGATGTTATCCGAGGCCTGGCAAGCTGGCGGTGGCACGGATTGCTGGGATCTTGAAAAAGCCGGCACCCGCCTGCTGTTTGCGACCGAACATGGCGAGCACGGCGAGAAAAACGTGCTCGTCCGCATCTGGGGTGACCCTTTGGTCGTTCCCTCGTGGTTGCAACCCCGGCCGTTTTCCGAAGTGGATCCGCCGGGCCGGCCGGGCTAGGCTCCGGCCATGGCTGCGATGAATGATCGTCTCGAACTCGAACTGCGCGATGGCACGCCGGTGATCGTGCGGCCGCTAATCGAGGAGGATCGCGAGTTGGTGGCGGAAGCCTACCGGCGCTTGTCGGCGGAGGCACGCTACCAGCGCTTCTGGACTCGCACCGGCGAAATGATCGGCAAGGAAATGCTGAACCGCCTGCTCGACCAGGATGTGGTCCGGCACATGACATGGGCGCTGCTCGATCCCGCCCGCGGGTTTCCGGGAGTGGGCGGCGCGAGTTGGTGGCGGCATGCCACCCGGCCGCAAGAGGCTGAAATTTCCATCATGGTCCTCGACGAGGATCAAGGGCGCGGCATCGGCACCCTGCTGCTTGCCGTGATGTGGATCACCGCCCTGCGCGCCGGAGTGGATCACATGGTGGCCTACACGCTCGCGGATAACCGCCGCGCCGCCAACTGGATGCGCGATTGCGGCGGCGAGGGCAAGTGGGACGGCTACAAACTCGTCTTCCGCTGGCAACTCGACAACCTCGACGCCCTGCCCGCGACCCCCGCCGCCGTGGATCTCGCCTCATGGCTTGCCGAGCTTTCACCGCGGCTGCTCTAGGAGTCATCCGCCCGGCCTCAAATGCATCGCGGGCATGACTTGATCCGGCTGCCGCTTGCGGCAAGACTCCCGGTGTGAGCCGCCTCAAGAGCCCCCATCCCCATCCCGCCGGCCATTTGCCGCTGCCGGTGGCGGCCATCGGCGGCCTCTCGCTGGCACTGGCCGCGGGATTGGAGTTGTTAGGAATTCTCACCCAATTGAATGCCGGCATCGCCCGCATCGTCTCGCGCGGCGGCGCGGAAACCTTTCCTAAGCACCTGTCGGGCTGGTGCATCTGGCTGGCCGCCGCGCTGCTCGCTTTCGGACTCG
>JBGSUP010000359.1:0-8488 GCA_041753485.1 Akkermansiaceae bacterium | reverse complement strand
CGCGGGAGGCCGAGAGCCGCCGCAAGGTTTCCGCAGCGACCAAGCCGCGCAAACTCACGCTCAGGGAACGCAGCGAGTTGGAAGGCATCGAAAGCATCATCCTCGCCGCCGAGCAGGAGGTGGAGATGATGGAAGTGCGCCTCAACGACCCTGAATTCCAAGCGGCGAATTACCCGGAAATCCCCGGGCTGGTGGCAAAGCTGGCTGCGGCGAAAAACGAAGTCGCACGCCTCTACGACAGATGGGAGGAACTGGAGGCGATGCACAACGAAGCGCCGTAGCGGCTGCGAGAATCGGCAGGGACCGTTCTCCGCAACGGTCCGGCGAATGGGAAGTGAATCAGGCAGCCCATCAAGTGTTCGATCATCCATTCATGGTCGGTCATTCACCTTTCATTCCCGTGGACCGCCCGGAGGTCGGTCCCTGCCTATGACTTGGCATTGGTGGGGGCCTCATTGCCCAGCTGACTTCCCCAGCCTTCTTGCGGAATTCAGCGGCGGTTTTGTCCGCATGCGCCGCCTGATTCTCGATGAGGATCACGGCATCACCCGGATTGAGCTTCGGCATGGACGCGATGAGCGCGTCCCTCTCCCATTTCTCCTCGGGTGGAAGTTGGTCAAGCAAGGCCTTGAAGTCAACCATCTCCGATTTCCAGTTTTCCGCGCGGCGGAGAATGCAGATTTTACTGAAATCAACGGGAGGAGTGACTGGGATACTTGTTAAAATATCCAATGGATTCTGACTTCCAAAGCCTCCGGAACCTCCCTGTCCCGCGAGGGAGATCATGTTAACCGCGCTCTCATTGCTGAACGATTGATAGAGCTTGGGAAGATCCCACGACATCTCGACCGTGTCACCGTCGAGCAGGCGTAACCTGACATCCGTCGGTTTCGAGAAATCGAGTGTGACCGGCTCGGGCAAACCTTTACGGTGGACGACAAAGCGGGTTAAATCCGCCAGTGATTGGATTTTGGGGTAAAGCCGCGATGGAAGCGTTTGAGATGTATTGGAATCCAGCCAGAAGGTTTCTTCTCCGGGAATGGTCTTCGGAAATTCCAGCTCGCTGAGCCGGTATGTGACGGCGCGCGCTGGAATCATGGCTGCGAAATCGCCGACGGTTGGCGAACGATTAGTCCCACCCGAAGAGTTGCGCACCTCAACAATGTCACCCCATACGAGGGCGGGCCAATCGGTGGGCAGGCTCTCGCCTCCGATTATCGCCCACGCGCGGATGATTTCGAGACGGTCGGATTCACCGCGCCGCAGGATACGGATGCTTTGTGGGTAGCCACTCTGTCCAAATGCCATGCGCATCACTTCCGCGAGGGATGGCGGAGGACTTGCGGGAGACGCGCGGGTTTCCACGGCGATGACTTCCGGACGGCTTGCCCGGGAGCCGTCAAATACCCTCCTACCCGGCACACCGGGGGGCGGAGCAGGCTCTTGATTGAAGGAATGATTGCCACTGACGGACAAAAGAATCGCATCAGGGTTGAGGAGCTTGGGATAAACCAATCGTTCCCCGACAAATGGCAGCATAGCCTCCGAAGTCCGCCGCAGCAGAGCACGTGGATCGGGGACGGTCGCACCGTGCTTCAGCAGAGTATCGACCAGCGCGACATTGGAGGCGGATTTATCGCCAGTAGCAACGTGATCCAGAGGAGTGAGGCCGGATGAATCTTTTGCGTTGGGATCGGCACCTTTGGATATGAGAAATTCCGCCATCTCCACGGATTGCGTCCGGTATTGCACCCCGTGGAGCGGACTCCATCCCTCACGGCTTGCGGCTTTCACGCTGGCACCCGCATCCACAAGCATTTTCGCGATCTCGATTGAGTCGGCAAAATAAAGGGGAGAGAAACGTTGCTCGTATAATGTCAGGTTCGGATCAGCCCCCGCCTTAAGCAGCGGGGCGACCATGGACTTGTTCTCCCCCAAAGCCACTCCTAGAGGCGTGATGGATTCCTTTTTTCCGACGGCGTTCAGCGGTGAACCTGCATCAATCAAGACCTGGGCAAGATGGTTTCGCTTCAGGTAGATGGCGAGCATGAGCGTGTTGAATCCATCCGTGTATCCAGTAATTTGTTCTGAGACGACCGGGCCGACCCGTTTGATGTCGGTGCCGGCATCTATCAAGGTAAGGGCGGTTTCCCGGCGGTCATAGACGATAGCTAGGTCGAGGGCGGTCCAACTGCCTTTGGCATGTTCAAGTCTGCCGTCCATTGCTGGTAAACGATCCATGGCGCTTTTGCTAAAACCAAGGGTCACGTTCGGATCCGCCTTGGCGGCCAAGAGGGCTTTTACGGCACTGAGATGTCCGTGGACGGTAGCGAGGTGAAGAGGGGTGAATCGTTCTTTGATGGTCAATCCATTGGGATCGGCCTTGTTTTCCAAAAGGTAGGAAATCACGCGCGTCCAACCTTTGGCCGCAGCATGGTGGATCGGCCGAAAGCCATCGGAATCTGCACCGTCGATGAGGTCCGGGCTGTTGCGGGCGAGTTCCTTGAGGCGGGCGATCTCGGCGTCCTCGGGATCGGCGGCTGCGGGTGTGGCCGGAGCCGTGGTTTCGATGCCGAGGGCGGCGAGGTTTTCACGGCTGAGGCGGGCGAGTTCCTGTTGCTCGGGAAAACGCTCGGTCACCGTGCGGAAGGCGGCGGCAGCGGTTTCCTTGTCGTTCTTTTTGCGGGCGATCTCACCGAGGCGGAAGGTGGCGGACGCGGCAAGCGCTCGCTGGTGGTCGTGCGCGGCGATCACGGCGCGGTAATGTTCGGCGGCTTTGTCGAGGTTTTGATTCGCCTCTTCCTCGAACAAACCCTGGCGCAGCAGATCCTCGGGTAAGGAATCCGCGGCATGGATGGTGGCGAGGGAGAAGCCCAGTAGTAGCAATAGGTGTCTGGACATGGCGGGAGTTTGCATTTCTCGGGTGTCCGGTTTGTCAGGGTTTTGTCAGAAATTGCCTGAAAATGGAGAACAGCCATCTTGGCTGTTTCGGAGTCCGGGCTTCAAGCCTGGACGTTGCTGGGGAAAGACTGACCCGGCAGGCAAGATGCCCGCCTTCCAAGACAGGCTGGAAGCCTATCCCCCGCTTTATTCCAATCGATAACCGACGCCGTGCACGGTGACGATGTGGCGCGGGTTTGCCGGGTCCTCTTCAAGCTTCTGGCGCAGCGCGAGGATCTGGTTGTCCACCGTGCGGGTGGTGGGGAAGGCGTGGTAGTCCCATGCCTTGTCGAGGAATTCCTCACGGCTCACCGGGCGGCCTTTCGCGGCGGCGAGCACTTCGAGCATGCGGAACTCGCGGGTTGTTAGATTGATCGCGCTACCGCCGCGGCGACAGGTGACTTGTTGGAAATCGATCTCCACCTCGCCAAGACGGAGTGTGGCGGGCGGCTGCGCATCCGGCGCGACGCGGCGTAGCAGGGCGCGGATGCGGGCTAACAATTCGTGTCCGCTGAAGGGTTTTACGAGATAATCGTCAGCTCCGCCATCAAGGCCGCGGATGCGGTCGTTCACGGTGCCGCGCGCGGTGAGCATGAGGACGGGCATGGTGTGGCCGCGCTTGCGGATTTCCCGGCAGATGGCGAAGCCGTCGATGCCGGGGAGCATGATGTCGAGCAGGATGAGATCAAAAGTTCCGGTGACCGCGCGTTCGAGGCCGGTCGTGCCATCGGCGGCGGATTGCACATGATAGCCGGCGTCCTGCAACAAGGGCACGAGCGCGGCGCGCAGCGAGGCTTCGTCTTCGATCAAAAGCAGTCTCATGGATGGATGGGGAGGGTGAGGGTGAAACGGGCACCGCCTCCCGGCGCGTCGCTCACCTCGATGCGTCCGCCGTGGGCTTCGGCGGTGCGTTTCACGAGAGCCAGCCCGAGTCCGGTGCCGGGCGTGGTGCGCCGGAGTTCGTCGCCGATTCGATAGAAAACCTCGAAGATTTTTTCCCGTTCGTGGACGGGAATGCCCGGTCCGCTGTCGGTGACTTCGATGGACCAGCGGTTTTCGTCCAAGGGCCCGGCGGCGCAGCTTACCCTGCCACCGGGCGGCGTGTGCTTGAAAGCATTGTCTAACAAATTGAGCAGCGCCCGGCGCAAGGCGGCGGCATCGCCGTGCGGAGCTTCCGGAAATTCCGCGAGTTCGACCACGAAGGTGACCTGTTTGCGTTCTGCCAGGGGTTTCATCAGGGACACGGCATCCGTTACCATGGCGGGCACGTCGAATGCATCATGCGTTGCCACCGGCTTGTCGCGGGTGAAGGCGAGTACATTATCGATGAGCCCACCGAGTCTCGCACTCTCCTCGCGGATCATGCGGACGTGTTCGTCGCGCTGTCCGGCACGATCCGCCGCGCCGGACTCGAGGTTTTCCGCCAACAGGCCCATCGCGGTGAGCGGCGTGCGCATTTCATGGGAAACGGCGGCCATGAATTCGGACTGGCGGCGCGCCAGTTCGACGGCGCGCAGGTAAGCCCTGCCGGATTGGAACAAACCGAAAAGCGCCGCGATGCCCGCCACCGAGATCACGGCGGTGATGAAATTCCGGGTGCGGGTTTCGCTGCGTTCGTAGGCCTTGGCATCCGCCAGCACGACTTCGGCTTTCCACCCATGGATCTCCTTCGCAGAAAACGGCTTGAGTCCGGCGTGACCTGCCACCGGTTTCCCGGCGACGCTCAGGTGAATCGCCAATCCGTCCGCGAGATTGAGCGTGGGGATTTTCAATGCGTCTTCCGCCGCTGCGCGCACGTCGTCTGCTTTGCTGACGCGCCAAACCCCTGACCTGGAGTTGAGTTCCACGAGATGCTCGACACCCGCGTGTTCCATCCATGTAGCCGGGAGGGTTTCATCCAGCCTTTGAAGAAAGGAAAACTCCACTTGCGCACGCTGCCAGCGCCCGCGCCAGTCGGCGAGCGAGGGCGGCACTGGGATGTTCAGTTCGCCAAACCGCCTCTCCGCCTCCTCAAGAAAAAGCGGGGTCACGAAATCCATCGAAGCCGCCAGCACCGAGGCGAGTTCGGCAAGCCGCGCGGGGTCGGTTTCCTTCCGCAACAACTGAAGCGCCGCCAGGGATCTCAGCGGCAGTCCGGCAGGCGATCGCAACGACTCGGGGCTGCCCAATACACCCTCGAAATCACCGGCTTCATAGCGTTTCAGTGCCTCAACCGCCTTCGGATCA
Organism: Akkermansiaceae bacterium; assembly: GCA_041753485.1. Taxonomy (GTDB): domain Bacteria; phylum Verrucomicrobiota; class Verrucomicrobiia; order Verrucomicrobiales; family Akkermansiaceae; genus Luteolibacter. Next base: position 3,322 of record JBGSUP010000359.1, on the reverse strand, counting down.
TCATCAGGCAGCGGCGGGATTCCGGTGCGATCGGATTCCGGAATCGGCGACCACCGACCGAGATTCGACTGAATGTCGTCAAGGGTTCTGGCCGCAAGCTGGTTTGCGGATTCCAAGCTCCGGTTTTTCCGGGTTTCGGAATCGGACCGCCACGCATTCCATGTGAGGACCAGCAACGCGCAGAACGGCAGCACCACCCACAGCGAATGCAGGATGAAACGTCTGATCGGTGAGGCGGCTGGCGTCATGTCCCTGAAGAGTGCGGAAATTCCATGCGGAGTTGTCAGGATTTTGTCTTGGAACTGTCACCAGCTTTTCAGGCTGCCATGGCGATGGAAAGAATGAAGGTTTCCGGGGAGGGCATGACAGCCTGCCCGCGCGGCGCCCGGGCTGTTAGCAGATCCTGCGTGCGGCCGCACGCAGGATCTGTTGAGGGATTGAGCGACGTGAGACCGGCAGAGAATCGTCCGGGAGTGGCCGCCGGTGGCTGCGCCGCACCGCGCCGATGCTCAGGGCCCAGTCATCTCCGGGACAGGCGTGAGGAAATCCTCGATTCCGACCTTGAAGAAGAGCGAAGCGGGAGTGAGCGGGCGGGTCATCGTGTAGGGCGTTTTGCCCGTGATGAATTCCTGGCGGGGCACCAGCGTCCAGCTTGCCAGATCGGGCGCGGATTGGATCGAGTAGCCGATGCCGGGGCGGCGGTCGAAGCGGAGTTGAAACGAGGCACCGGCCGCGCTGGTGGTGATTTCCGGCAGGACCAGCGCTCCGTAAAAGGGGAAGTTGTCGATGGCCACAATCTTGCCATCCGCCGCAGTGACTTTCCGTGGGTGGAACGTGAATCCGATCTCCGTGATTTCGCCAAGTCTCTCAGGAGTGAGATCGACCGGAACCAACTTGCCGTTTTCCAATACATACCAGACGTCCTCACTGAGCGAGGCGTAGGCGAAGTCCCAGCCGCTGGCTGCGGGTGTGATGATTTCGCTGACGTAGTAAATGTCGGCGGCGGTGTGCAGAAAGAACTCTCCGAAATCGAACGAGGTGATATCCTCGACATAGTAATCGCAGCTGATGGCATCGACACCCGCAGCCGCCAGATCGCCGACGAATGCGCCACCGGATGAGACTCCATAGGCATAAAAATCAAGCGTTCCGGTGTCGGCGAAGGTGAAGTAGATGTCGGGATTGAGCCCGTCTCCCGCAGAGTCCACAAGGGGTGTGTAGAATGCGTTCTCCAGATAATCATAAACGAGCCATGACTTGGCATTGGCCTGATAAGTGAAGGGCTCGAAGGTGCCCGCAAGCTGGGCGCCAGCTGGAACAAGGGGAATCCAAAGGACGGCGGCGGCAAGGGTGGAAAAAAGACACGGCTTCATGGTTGTGATGCGGGTGTGACGGCAAACCATCAAGGGAAATTCAACAATTCAGAGGCTTTGGGCGACCATTCTGCCTCACAAAAGCGCCGAGGATCCGTTCACCACTCGATGCCCACGCCTTCCTCCGGGATGAGGATTTGCTCGCTGATGCCGAGGCGGTCGGCCTCGAGCAGCAGGCGCTCGACGGGTTCGTCTTGAGGTTCGTTGCCTAACGGAAAGGTTCCGTAATGCATTGGAATGAGGACTTTCGCCCCGAGATCGGCGAAGGCTCGCACGGCCTCCTCGGGGTTCATGTGCACGTCGCGGCCACTCGGCGTGTCGTAGGCGCCGATGGGCATCAGCGCGACATCGATGTCATATTTGCGGCCGATTTCGGCGAAGCCCTGGAAGTAGGCGCTGTCGCCGCAATGAAATACGCTCTTGCCGCCGGCGCGGACGATGTAGCCGCCGAAATCGCGGTGGGTGTCATGGATGAAGCGCGCGCCCCAATGGTGGGAGGGGGTGTGAATGATTTCCAGCAGATCGAACTTGAGCAAGTCCCAGACGCGCATCTCGTGGGTGGCGGGGAATCCGAGTTTTTTCACCAGCGAGCTGCTGCCCATGGGCACGACGATGCCTTCGCGGGCCTGGAGGATTTTCAGGCTGGGCTTGTGGAGGTGGTCGAAGTGGGCGTGGGTGACCAGGACCAGATCGACTTCCGGCAGGCCGTGGAGATCGAGGCCCGGGTGGCGGCTGCGTTTCACCGGGCCATGCCACTTCGCCCAGTTAGGATCGACGATGACCGAGTGCCCGGCGAATTGCAGGAAGAACGAGGCGTGGCCGATCCATGTGATGCGCACCTTGTCGGGATCCGGCGGGGCGAGCACCGGTTCGAGCACGTTGCCCTTGCACTGGCGGAACATGCCGGGCACCACCCGGTGGCGCAGGAAGCGCAGGTTGCGTGCGGGCCAGCCCCGCTGCGGCAGGATGCCGGAGTAGCGTCCGGTCAAAGCAGCGGGTTTTTCCGGGTGATCGTCTTGCACGGCGGGTGGGGACAGGCGGTTTGGCGCCCATGCCTTGCATCGGAAATCCCGTCATGCAAGCGAATCCACCGCAGTCAATCGGCCAGGCCACGTGCGAATGCATCATCGCCGGTGAAGACGATGACCATCGGCCGGCAGCAGACTTCACAGTCGTAATCGACCTCCGCCGGCGTCTCGTCGGGATGCGGCATGGCGACTTCAAACACCTCGAAACAGGTAGGGCAGGTTACTTCGGCGAATTCCATGTGATCAATCGATGAGTGGAAAATCGGTGATTTGCTGCAGTTTCACGCCGTAAAGGGCGGCGATCTCCGGAGCGTCGGATTCCTGATAGATGTCGCGGAAATAGATTTCCTTGATGCCGTAGGCGCAGAGCATCTGCATGCAGGCGGTGCAGGGCATGGTGGTGGTGGCCACGATCCGGGCCTCACCGCGGCGGAACAGGCTGCAGAGGTTCACCTCGGCATGCAGCATGAATTTCTGCCGCGCCGTGCGGTCGTTCCAGAAGCCTGCGGGCGGGTCAAATCCCGGGGCCAGGCCGTTGTAGGCGGTGCCGATCACCCGGTTGTCATGATCCAGGGCCGCGGCCCCGACTTTTCGATACGGATCTTCCGAGCGCAGGCTGGCGACGTGGGCCAGCGCCATCGCGTATTCGGGAATGGACAGGCGAGCCGATGACATGGGCGGAGGATGAATGCGAATTCAGAAAGGCAAACCACGAAATTCACTTCGAATAGCAGCGCAGGACGCGTGGCGTGATGCCGGTGAAGATTTCCCAGGCGATGGTGCCGGCCTTTTCGGCGATTTCGGCCACCGGGATGTGAGCGCCGATGACTTCGACCTCGTCGCCCTCGGCGACATCGCCAGCTGCGGTCACATCGACCATGATCTGGTCCATCGTCACGCGGCCGAGGATCGGGCAGCGGC
>JBGSUP010000358.1:0-3703 GCA_041753485.1 Akkermansiaceae bacterium | reverse complement strand
TGGCGGCTGCTGCTTGCCAAGGACATCCTGAGAGCGCCGGTGCACCACGAGGAGGATGGCCGCAGCGGCTTGCTCTCGCTCGCCTGTCTGGACCCCGCCGAAGACCCGGCCGTGCCCCCGGCACCGCGGATCGAACTCGTTCACCTCGAACTCAAGAAATCCCCGGAAGGATTGTGGCGGGTCGATCCACCCCGGGATTTTTTCCTCGAATCCGGGGAGGCCGGGGTCGCGGCGGATGAAACGCTCGATTCCGAACTCATCGACGCCTTTCCCGCCAAGTTGGCGGCGCTGCACCCGCCGCTGGCGGCACCCTCGGCACCAGAGGCTATCCGGGCCTTGATGGCCAGCCTGCAAGGCGGCGATTTTCCGTCGTTGGTGCGGATGGTCCGACTCGATGGCGATGCCCGTGAGGCCCGCGACCATTGCATCCAAGCCGCGCGGATCTGGCGTGCCCTGCGCGAACCCGGAACCATGCGCCGCGCCATCCTGCTCGAAACGAGGGCAGACGGTGGCAAGGCCGCCGCCATTTGCCAGATCTTCTCGGCACGCAGCCCGGATCGTCGGGATTTGCGGATTTTCCATTTCGAACAAGCGGCCGATGCCTGGTTTTGGACGCCTCAGGCTCCGCCGGAAACCGGGGACCCGCTGCATGCCTGGACCCGGGATGCAGGCGCACGCTGGCGCGATGCCTGGCAGCAGACCCTGCTCGCGGAATGTCTGGAACTCGAACAAATTCCCGAATCCGGCGCACCTGATGAAGAGCAGGCCCGCACTTTGGTCAAATCCTGGCTCGAAACCATCGGCCGCGGCGATGTGGAGGCGGCCTTGCGCCTCACCGCACGCTTGAAGTCGCCGGACAGCGCAACGGCGGTGCTACGCAACCTCGGCTACGAACTGACCCGCAGCCAGCGAAGCCAACAAGCGCCCGCCATCACGGGAGTCCACCGTGGTGGCATCTGGACTGCGGTCAGCGTCCTGACGACGGCCGATGGCAAGGATTCCCGCCCGCTCTATCCGGTCATCAACACCCAGGCAGGGCCGCGCATCTTGATTGAAGTCGATTTGTTCGCATCGAAAAACCGCAGCCGGGATTTCCTCAACAAAATCGCCCTCGCCCGTCTGCGACAATTCCCGCCGGCCGCCACTACCGAACTCAACCGCCTCTTTCTCAAGCATCAGGCCGCCACCGATGCCACTCCGCCTTCTCCGTGAAGATCTCTCCTGAATTCTTCAGTGGTGCCGCCTTCTAGCCCCGGAACATTTTGAATTTTAGAGTATTCCGGTCGGGCGCTCGGGTTAAATTTTTAAAAATTGTTTGCTTAAGTCTGATTTTTTAGATTTAATAAATTTCAACACTCACTCAGATGCTCGTCCCAAAAAGCAACCAATCCGCGCATCCGATCGGGCCGACCGGCCCCTTTGGCGTGGTGTTGTTGGCGGGCATGACCTTGTTGGAGATGACGGTGGTCATTTTGGTGCTGCTCTCCCTGATCACCGTGCTGTTTTTCGGCGCCCAGGCCTGGAAGCGCGGATCCGACCGCGCGCTGTGCATCATTCACATCCAAAACGTGCAAAAGGGCGTGCGCAGTTACGCCAATCTTTACGGTTTTTCCCCGGGTGGAAGTGCTCCAAACCTCCAGTCCCGAGTGATCGGCCTCGGCCGCTTCATCGAGACCACGCCGGTTTGCCCGGGCAATGGCTCCTACACTTTCGGCCAGAGCTACGGCGCGGACACGGTTCCGCCGCTGGGCACACTCTACTTGGAGTGCTCGCTTGCCACCACCGACCAACATGTGCCGGTCGCGAGTCCCGATTGGTGATCTGCGGCAACTTCGGCTGCGCTGGTTTTACGTCATCGCGTAAGTGCGCTCCGGCCGGATTCGTGCCATTGTCTCCCCATCGCTTTCCCGCCCCCCCCGCGGTTTCTGAGGCCCGGATCATGGGGCGCCCCCCAGCATAGTGTGTCACTGCCCCGATCGCCCCCCCATAAGTGATCGGGGCAGCTGCAGGGAAAATGGCTCACTCACCTGCGGGAGACGAAAAACAGCGAACCCGCCAGTCAGGCCGCCGACATCCTTAAAAAGTTTCTTTCTGGCACGGATTTTGCTTCTCCCTACGCTCGTCTCGACTAGCTTGGCAGCGGCAAGGCCCTTGCCAGCCATGGCAGACCACTACCTGCAACAATCGCTCTCGCAGCAGCAGACGCTTGCGCCCCAGATGCGCAAGAGTCTGGAAATCCTGCAGGCGGGCACCATGGAGCTGGCGCAACTGATCACCCAGGCGCTGGAGACCAATCCGGTGCTGGAGGATGTCACCGAATCGCTCTCACTCGACGAAGACGGCCCTGATCCGGAAAAGGCGGACTCATTGGATTATCTCAGCGTCACGGATGACGACTGGCGCGACCGCTCGATCATGGAAGGGAAAAGCTCGCCCTGGACCCAGGATGACGAGGAGCGCCGCCAGCGCTTGTATGACTCCATCGTCGCCCCCGTGACCTTGCAGCAGCATTTGCAGCAACAACTGGACCTCTCGATGGCGGATCCTCCAATCCGCGCGGCGGCTCTGGCGATTCTCGGCAATCTCGACGATCGCGGCTTTCTCGACCTGCCCGCCAAGGACCTCGGAATGCGCCTCGGCATCAAGCCCGCCCACCTGCAAACCGCGCTGCAACTGATCCAATCCTTCGATCCCGCGGGTGTCGGCGCGTCCGGCATCGCGGAGTCGCTGCTGCTGCAACTTGAGCGCGCCAGCGGCAGGGAAACCATCGAATACAAGATCGTGCGCGATCACCTCGAAGACCTTGCCCGCAAGCGCCATCCGCAGATCGCCAAGGCGCTGGGCACCAGCGTCGAGCGCATCGCCGAGGCCGCCTCGCGCATCGGCCGTCTCAGCCCCAACCCCGGCGGTGATTTCAACCCCACCGGAAACCCCTACATCCTGCCGGATGTCATCATCGAAAAAAATGACGACGGCGACCTGGAGGCGCGCCTCACCGGCGAACACCTGCCGAATCTGCGCATCAATGATTTCTACAAGGACATGATCGGCAAAAGCGGAGTGGACGCCAAGGCACGGCAATTCCTCCGTGATCAGATCCGCGATGGCCGCAGCCTGATCCGTTCGATCTCGCTGCGCCAAGAAACCATCCTCGCCATCGCCCACAAGCTCATCGAGCACCAGCCGGACTTTTTCATGAAAGGCCCGCGATTCCTCCGGCCGCTGACGATGAATGACATCGCCGACGAGCTTGGCATGCATGCCACCACGGTTTCCCGGGCGGTTGCCGGCAAGTATCTGCTCACCCCGCAGGGGCTGATGGAAATGCGCGCGTTTTTCGCCACCGGCTATCAGACCGACGATGGCACCGAGGTTTCCAATGCCGGCGTGCGTGAGGCGATCCAGCAGTTGGTGGCCACCGAAAATCCCGCCAAGCCGATGTCCGACGAGTCGCTGATGAAGGCTCTGGCCGGGCAAGGCATCACGGTCGCACGCCGGACGATTGCGAAATACCGCGAGCAGCTCAACATTCTGCCCTCCCACTTGCGGAAAACCTTCTAAGCACCTTGTCGCGGAGGCGAATCCCGCTATGGTCCCCGCCGTGCCACCGCTCAATCCGCAGTCCCGGCTTCCGGCCATGCTACTCCGAACGTGGCTCGCAGGCTTGCTTGCCGCCGCCGGCATGATCGCCGCCGCCGCCGCC
>JBGSUP010000357.1:0-8228 GCA_041753485.1 Akkermansiaceae bacterium | reverse complement strand
GGCGTGGGCACCGGCGATGTCCTCCGCATCGTGGCCCTTGAGCGCGGGGCCGTAGTAGTTGCGCAGGGCGATGGTTGAGGTTTCAAGCGTCTCGTCGCTCCAGGTCGAGATCGGCACCGCCTGGCCCCAGCCGCTGCGGCCGTCGTCGGTGGTGAGCTTGATCATCACCGCCGGCCGGCCGGCGGCACCGAGCGGGGTGGTGAAAAACTTGAAGTAAAGCTTCGTCGGGTATTCGAGGGGGAATACCTCGATCGATTCGATTTTCACGGGATTGAAATTTTGTTAGATAAACTTCTTCAGGTCCCAAGGATCGCGGTAGGTTCCGGTCATGTGGGCGGCGGCCTCGGGGTGGTTGGTGATCTTCTCGGCGACCGGATCCCAATCGAGCGCCTTGCCGGAGTGGATTGCGGCGAGACCCAGCAGGCACTGGCTGTTGACGCGATGGCCGGTTTCGGCATCGATCATCACGGGAGTTCCGTTGACGATGGCATCGATGAAATCCTGCTTGTCGCTGCGCGTGGCCACGGGCTTGTCGGACTCGCGCAGCTTGGTGCGGAAGATCTTGCGGTCGTGGGCCTGCAGGCCGCCCTCGCTGTGCCAGTGGGCCTGGATCCAACCGTCGTCGCCCTCGACGCGCAGGTAGGGTTTGTCGATTTTGTAATCGAGCTTCACGCCGTTGGCGAACTGGTATTGGAGTTCGAAGCCGATGCTGGTATCCCAGAGTGAACCGGGTTCGGGAAAGGTTCCAGTGCCTTCGACACGCACCGGGCCGCTGTGGCTGGTGCCGTTGATGAGGTTGGCGACGTCAAGCAGGTGCCCGCCCCAGTTGCAGATCATGCCGGCGCAGTAGTCGGAGATGCGCATCCAGCCCGGACGACCGACGAACTCGCCGGTTTTCAAATCCGTCTGATGCACGCGGTCCACGGTGTAGGGCCGCTCGGGTGCCGGTCCCTGCCACATTTCGTAATCGAGGTGATCGGGCACCGGCATCGGCGTCGGGTCACCGAAACCCTTGCCCTTTTCCTGCGGCACGCCGATCTCGAAACGGCGGATGGTGCCGAGGTAACCATTCATGGCGAGATCGGCGGTCTTGATCATGTAGGAGTTCGAGCGGCACTCGCTGTCGAGGCGGAAAACCAGACCGGATTTCTTCGCGGCGTCGGCCAGGGCGCGGCCTTCCTCGAAGTAGCGGGTCATTGCCTTCTCGCAACAGACATGCAGGCCTTTTTTCATCGCCATGAGCGCCTGGATGGCGTGCCACTGGTCGGTGGTCGAAATCATCACCGCGTCGAGACCGGGCACATTGAGCGCCTCGCGGAAGTCGGTGAAGGCGCGGCAGTCCTTGTTGCCGTAGGCGGTGTCCACGAGGGTTTTCGCGAAGTTCATGCGCAAGCGGTCCACGTCGCAAACGGCCACCACGCGCACGTTGTTCATACCGAGGAAGGTTTTCAGGTTCACCTGGATGCCCTGGCGGCCGGTGCCGATCATGGCGATGTTGACACGCTTGGACGGCGCGTTTTCGCCACGCAGGCGGGATGGCAGGATGGTGAATGCCGCGCCGGCGGCCACTTGAGTAAGGAAACAGCGACGAGGCAGGGTTTTCGGAGTCATTTCGATTTCTGATTGTGGTGAAGCTTCCGCCACGCCTGTATCGAGCTGGCGAGGTGTTCGCGGGCTGGCCGCTTGATCTGATAACACTGGAGATTGACGGGTCCCCGGTAGCCGATCTCATCGAGGCAGTGAATGACGCGGCCGACGTCGAATGTCCCCTCGCCCAGCGGTTGGATCAGGCGGCGCCAGTCGGCTTTTCCGGGCGGAATCTCATCACAGCCGTTGATCTGGACCAGCTTCAACCGGGGACCGAAGGCGCGCAGGGTGGCCTCAAGCTCCTTCCCGTCGTTCCGGGCGAGGAAATGGCACAGGGTGAAACTCAAACCGAGGTTTTTCCTTTCCGCCATATCGGCAAGCATGGCGCACTTTTGGATGGTGTCGGTGCAGAAACCCACATGCGGATAGAGCACGACCTCCAGACCGGAGGCCTCCGCGAGGTCGCAAACCTCGCGGATCAAGCGCACGGCCGTTTGATCGTCGGCCTTCTCATTGGTCAGCGAGAGCCAGATCTTCATGTCACGGCCTTTCAGCATCCGTATGTGCTCGGCGACTTCCTGCGGAACCGCGGCATCCTCCTTCGCCGGAACAACGACATAGCTCGCCCACACCTTCATCCCCGCTGATTCCATCGCCGCGAACAATTCCCCGCTGGCATTCGCAGGGCGTATGCACATTCCGTCGTAACCCAGCTCCTTCAGCAGCGCGGCCCGTTCCGCGTTTGTAGCGACGTCGCTCAAGCCATTGTCGAAGACAAAGAAGGGCCGAACCGCAGGCTGTCGTTCTTCTGCCGGGGCGGAGGCGATCATGGCCAAACAGAAAAGGCCTGCGAGGAGACTCCGGGTTCGTGCTGGTTGGGCGATGCTCACACCGTAAGTCTATGAGAGCACCATCTTGGCGCAATTTCATTATTCACCGATTACTTGGACTATTGTGGCCTCCGCTCCCACCTCCGGCCGCAAGTCTGGCCCGGCGGACGGCCCATGACGCGGCCGGGCCAGCGGGCTGGCTGAAGGTCATGTGAAACACGCACTTTGCGTCATGCTCTCAAGCTCATCGAGTCGTATTGTCTGCTTCCGAACACGCCTGGCGTTGCACTAAAGCTGGTTCCGATGCGGCCCCCGCCGGGATTTTGAGGATGAAGTGGCAGGGGGCTTTCCGCAAACATGAGGAGTAACCCTTAACTCCGAAAACTTTCACCCAACCCCGACGGCGACCGATCAGGGTGTCTCCTTCACCTTGAGGCGGAGGAAGTGATTTCCCGCTGCGCCCGGGATGAGGAGGTAGGAGATGGTGTCATCGCTGTTCTCGTAATTGACGCCGGTGACTTCATCCCAGTCATCGCCGATACCCAGGTCGGTGGATTCCTCGATGGCGTAGGTGAGGCCGGTTGCGTCGTCCCGTTTGTCGAAGCTGAGGAGGCCGCCGGAGAAGCTGCCGATGGTGGGGTTGGAAACGGTGGGGTCCTGGCCGGCGATGGCGTATTCGACGAGGTTGCGGATGCCGTCGTTGTCGAAGTCGTCGTTGGGGCCGCGCTTGTCCGGTGGCACCTGGCCGTTGGCGAAGGGGCCGACGATCCACGAGGCGAAGCCATCGGGGATGGCGGTGAGATAACCGCTGCCATTGAGCGCGAAGCCGGTGAAGCCGGTCGCGGAGATCTTGCCGAGCTGGGTGGTCGTGAGGCCGCCGCTGCTGTTGCCGAATCGGAGCGACGAGCCGGAGACGAAATTACCGGTGAGGTCGAGTGTGCCGCCGTTCCATTCCAAGCCCGGCGCGTTGCTGGCGGCAAAGCCGATTTTGGCACCGTCGGCGAGATGGATGATGGCGTCACCGGAGACGACTAACGTGCCGGCGATCTCGGTTCCGGCGGTCGCCGCATCAAGCGTGGCGCTGCCGATGGAGACCGCCGAGGCATCAGGAAGGGCGTTGCTTGCGCCCAAAACCAGCGTGCCATCCGTGACGACAGTCGCACCGTTGTAGGTGTTCGTGCCTTCAAGCGCCAGCGTGCCCGAAGTGGTTTTGGCAAGACCGCCGGTGCCGTTGATGGTTGCCACGTTCCGCAGCGTGCCGGATTCAGCCGTGAATGTGATGGCACCGGCACCCGCCGCGCCGATCGCGAAGCCCGCCATGTCGAGGGTGCCGCCGCTGAGTCTGAGGGTGGAGGCGACCGTGCCGGTCGTGCTGCCCTTGGCGATGGCGGCCCCGACTGTTAGAGAGCCGCCGGTGATGTCGAGGTTGGCGGTGGTCGTTACATTCGCAGCGTTGCTGTTGCTGCCGAGCGTGACGCCGGCACCGATGATCGACACTGCGGATCCGGAAATATTGACGGTGCCGGTGACGGCGTTGCCTGCCAGGCTGGAAGCGTTGCTTGCCACATTGATGCCTGAGGCACCGATGGTGACCACGCCGCCCCCGAGATTCAGGGTGCCATCGACGAGGCCGGTATTGGTGCCGGTGGCCACCGCACCCCGGAGACCGACAGTGACGCCGGTGGCATCCAGCGTTCCATTTTCGAAACTGAAACTTGCCGTGGTGCCGCCACTTGCCGTGCTGTTGGTGCGGCCCGCGATCTGCAAGGTGCCTAGGCGCAGGTCGGCGGAGCGACCCGCACCCGCGAGATCGACGATGTTGAAAGCGGAAGTGGTTGAGGTCGTTGCGTTGCCGTAGCCGACTGTTAGATTCGCCCGGGTCGTTCCGCCGGTGAGGCCACGGATGGTGAGATTGCCGGTGGCTTCATTGAATTCAAGGGTGCCGCCGGTGCTTCGGCCTCCGACCAGCCCGATGTTGATCGTGGTGGCGTTGATGAAATTTTCCACACTGCCCAGTTTGACAAACTGTTGCTGCGCCGTCGGCGAGTTCGTGGTCAAGGTGGCGGCGGTGATGGTGCTGGTGTCCGCGAGAATCAAAGTCGAGCTGCCGGTTCCGCCGCCATTGGCGTTCGTGGCGTCGCCGACCCGGAGGATTCCGGTGCTGTTGTTGTAGATGAAATTGGCCAAGCCGGACATGTCGAGCGTGGCGGCGCTGCCGACGTTCGTGGTGATGGAGCCGCCGACCTGGAAATTGCCGGTGGTCACACGGAGCGTTCCCAAGCCGGCGGGTGCCAGCCTGGTGGTGGTATTGGCGGGCGAGTCGAAGCCAACCGTGAAATTGCCCGCGACCGTGAGCGTTTGGCCCGCGCCGATGTGGATGGTGTTGGTTTCCGCCGAGTTCGTCCGCACCTGGAGCCCGCCAATCGTCGCGCTGCCGGTGGCCAAATCCAAAGTGCCGGTGGTCGTGTTGGCGTCGGCAGACCCGAAGGTGAGGACGCCGTTGAGTGAGGTGTTGGGATCGGTGAATGCCAAAGTGCCCTGGCTGATCGTGGTGGTGCCGGCGTAGGTGTTCGTGCCGCTGAGGATTTGAGTGCCCGGACCGGCCTTGATGAGGTTCAAGCCGCCGTTTCCATTGCCGATGTCGCCGGAGTAGCTGTGGGTGACACCGCTGCCTGGATTCAGGGTCAGGGTGGTCAGTCCGGAGTAGCCGCCGCTGGTGTTGGTAAAGACGTCTGCCAGATTCTTGTTGCCGCTCAGACCGCCCAGAGTCAGGGCGGTCACGGTGGTTCTGAGACCCGCAGTGGAGTTGCCGGAAATACTGTTCAGAGTATCCAGAGCGCTGTTTTGCAAGGCCAGGCTGTTTCCCAGACTGAGAACGCCGCTGGAAATCGTGGTCGCGCCGCTGAAGGTGTTCGCGCCGCTCAGGGTCAACTGACCGGTGCCGAAAAGCGGGTTGGCGGCATTGCCCGAGCTGGTCATGACCAGCCCGCCGCTGCCACTGAGGATTCCGGAAAAGGTCACGTTGCCAAGGGCTGCCGTCGCGGGAGTCATGCGGCTTCCGCCGACCCGGACAGTCAGGTTGCCGGCGAGGGTTTGGTCGCTGGTGAAGGACAAATCGCCGGTGGTCGCGTCATCGTTGTTGAATATGACAGTGCCGCTCTCGGGAAGGGTCACGGTGGCCAGCGTCGAGCCCGCCAAATTGCGCGTGGCGATGCCGCCGTTGTTCTGGACCGTGACCGGGCCGGTGACGTTGGCGGCGCCCCCCAAATTCAAGATTCCGTTCGTGCCGATGGTGGTCGTGGTGCTGGAAGTGATCGCGTTGGCGTTGTTGATGAACACGCGGCCGCCGGTAATGCCCAGGTTGTGGATCGTGTTGCCGGCTGAACCGCTCAGGACCAAATCACTGCCGCTGTTCTGCCTCAAGGTTCCGGCACCGGTGATGGCACCGGAGAGGGTTTGGATACTCGTGGTGGCACAGTTCAAGGAGGCGCCGTCGGCGATGTGAATGGCTCCGGCATAACTGCCATTTCCCAGTCTGCCGCCGGCACCCAGCGCCAGCGTGCCGCCGTTGATGGCGGTGACGCCGGTGTAGGTGTTGGCAGTCAACAGGGTGAGGGTCCCGGTGTTGGCGGGATCCAGGATCAGCGCCGTGCTGCCGCCAATCGCACCCGTGCCGCTGATCGTGTAATTGCGCAGCGTGCTTTTCATGGAAACATGCTTCGGCGTGTAGGCGGAGTTCAGCGTGATGACGGGGTTGCCGGTCACGCCGCTGGCGTCTTCAAATGCCACGGCATCCAGATTGTTCGTGAAAGTGTCGGCAAGCGACGCACCGTTCAACCTTTTCACCCAATTGGCGGTGCTCGTGTCCCAGGTGCCGTTGCCGGTGTTCCAGCTCCGCTTCGGCTGGAGGTGTTCCCTCGCCGTTTCCGCCTGATCACGTGGCAGTTGAAACACGTATTTGCCGGGGAAATTGGCGTTCAACTGATCGACCACCGTCTTGATGGATGTGAAAATGGTGTTGCCAAACCTCGCGGTGATCAGTTTGCCGGTGGCGAACACCGGGGCGTTGGGGTTCGCGGCCACTCCGGCCAGGTCGTCATAAAGCTCCTGTTCGGTTTGGCAGTCCCGGATGCGTTCGTTGAACACCGGCACGCCATTGGAGAAACGGGGGTTGGTACTCAGGCTGAAAAGGTTGGCATTATGCCGGATGTTATCCACTCCGGAGATGGCGGTATAAACGTCATAATTCGCGCTTGGAAAGGTTCCCAGCCACACGCTGGCGGTATGGAAACCGGCACCGGCGGTCCATTTGGCATTGATCTCACACCACTGCGGGAGCAGGGCGGGGTTGTAATCATCGAGATAAATGAACTGGACGCCGCAGGGGCCGGCGATCAACTCGTCGTTGGCGGTCTTGTTGGCGTAATACCAGTCGAGCAGCGGGGTGTCGATTTCCTGCAGCACCGGGGCCAGCGAGGTTCCGACGGGGACGGTGCCGCGGTTGGGATCATTCTTCCAGTTGCTGTAAATCGCCCCCTGGTCGAATTGCAGGTTGTCGCCATCGCTCAGGAGAATGGCGACATATACTTTTCCATTCAACGGGGTGACCGCCTGTCCGGTGGCTTGGGTGTAGGTCTTGTTGGGAAACGACGACCAGAAACTTCCGTTTGAATAGAAATCGCTCACATTATAGCCGATGCCGTAGGGGTTTGCGAGGCGGTTGACCGAATCGCCGGCATAGCCTCCCAGCGAAGTTCCCACGCCATAGCCGGGGGTCGCGAAGATCTCGCTGATTTTCGCCTCCTGGGCGGCGTCTGCGACAGACAGGTTGAACACAAAGCTTTTGCTTGCCGCCACATAATCCATGCAGTCGAGATCGAAGGCTCTGGCGAAATAAACCGACTTTTTCGAGCAGTTGGGCATGAGATTGGCCAGCGCCCAACTGTATCCTTCGATTCTGTCCGCGCCGATGTTCCTGTAGTCCTCCACGGTGCCCGCCCATCCGGGAACCTGTGCCTGGAGAGCCGCTCTTACGGTATCGGTCACCGGGATTCCGTTCTGCTGGGCACCCGCCATGAAGGCGAGATAGAATGTCCAGTCCTTGGCAGGATCATAGAGGAACATTTTCTGGACGGATGGGTGGTATTTGTTGAATAGCGTTCGCACACCCCGGAGGGAGGTGCTGCCGCCCACCAAGGTCGTATTCAATACCGTGTAAGGCTTCCCGCTGAAGTCGATTTGCGCCCGATCGTTGCCGCGCTCGTCGATGAACACCTCGGCGGTGGTGCTGTTGACCAAACCTTGCAAGGCATAGGCGGTTGCCCTTGAGTCCAGAGTGTCGCCGGAAAACTTGAGCAGGAAGGCCTCTGCCGCCGGGGGAGTCTTAAGGAACAGTCCGCTGGCCGCGGAGGCCGGCAGACTGAGAAGCACGAGGAATGGTAGGATCATCCGGCGCATCCTGTTCATGATTGAGTTCATTGATGAAAACCTGCGGGGAAAGTTAGCTCGAAATATCCTGAATGCGAGGAATGTTTCGGAACGGGAGCGGTGGAGTGAGGCCGGATTCACGGGCTGGGTGATGACGGCGGAGACGACCCCATGC
This sequence comes from Akkermansiaceae bacterium, assembly GCA_041753485.1. Taxonomy (GTDB): domain Bacteria; phylum Verrucomicrobiota; class Verrucomicrobiia; order Verrucomicrobiales; family Akkermansiaceae; genus Luteolibacter. The sequence continues at coordinate 209 of JBGSUP010000357.1, read as the reverse complement.
GGAGAAACAGCTTGGCGGGCGGCGAGGCGGGGGGGGCGGAAGAGACCGGAAAGCTGTAGAGCGAAAGATCACCCCAGACGGGGTCGGACTCAAGCGGTGTGGCGGTGGGTGTGCCAAGGGAGATTTCAGGTGGAGGATCGGAGACGCCGGTGAGGTCGCCACCGGGCGGGAACCAGCGCAGGAGGTCGGCGCTGTATTCGAGCATGGTG
>JBGSUP010000356.1:0-11831 GCA_041753485.1 Akkermansiaceae bacterium | reverse complement strand
CGGAGCCAGGGTTTCCGAAACGACGGCGGACTGCATCGCTGCGACGGCCTCCGGCGTGCGTGCGCCGTCGATGCGGGTGAGCACATTGTCGCCGAATCGGATCTGTGCGTTGAAACCACCGGCGCGGGATAGGACCTCGCCGTTTGTCAGATCGACAAGCAGCACGACCACGGTGGTGGTGCCGATGTCCACGGCGAAGCCGGTGTCGCGCAGGCCGGATGGTGCGAACAAGGGATCATGGGCGAAAGGCACGGCGATCTCAAAAGTCTCGCCGACTTGCGGCTTGTGCTCGATGCGCGAGCGTGCGGGCAGCGAAATGGTGACAGGACCTTTCAAGCGGGCGCGGCAGGCACGGAGGGTGGCGGGCGCGTGCACGGGGGTCTCGTCCACGATCAGCGAGCCTTGTTTGAGAATCACCTCGCAACCACGGCAGAGTCCGCGTTGTCCGCAACGCGTGTTGAGGGGATAGCCGTGGGCGGAGAGCACTTGTGTTAGAGCGAGGCCTTCGTCCGCAGCGCGGATTTCCATGTGTTCGCCTCTCTCCGCTTCGAGGATGATGGTGCAGTGCCGGCTCACGGTTTGGCGTCGGGGGTTTCCTGGCGCAGGATTCTCTCGTCCGGCGAGTGGCCTGAGCGCAATCCGGGCGCGACCGTTAGAAATCGCTCGTCGTCCCAGTTTCCCCACAACAGGTCGCGCAGCAACGCGGGATCGCCTTGGATGCGTTCGAACTTCCAGCCGAGCGAATCGGCGCAGCGTTTCGCGTAGGCGGCCTCGTCCTCGCCATCGAAGGTGCCCAGATCGATGTAGGTGGCGGTGTCGTGCATCGCCCAGGTTTGATTCTCGGATTCGATGAGGAACTCGACGTCGTCCTCATCGAATTGTTTGGAAAACTCTTCCCGGATGTAGGCAAGCCTGTCCGGCCCCGGCACGCGGCGCGCGCGGTTCCAGCCGGGCGTGTAGTAGATGCAGGACGGGCAGCCGCGCTGATGGGAGGCGTATCGTTCCTTGCTGCCGAGGAAGACGGTGATGCAGTCGTGCGCGCGCGGCAGCACAAACGGATGCCGTCCCGCGCGCAGGCCCGCCGTGCCGAGTCCGCACAAGCCATAGGCGAAAACCACCGCAGCGATGTCGTCGCGGGCGTCGAGTGAGTCCAGCTCGGCCTGGAGTTTAGCGCGCAGTTCGTCCGGTCGGTCGTGCAGGGCGATCTCGTAAAACCGGGTCTCGACAATGTGCTGCGCGTCACCAGCCAGCAACGCAATCTCGCGCTCGAAGACAGTGCAGGCAAGCAGTGCAATTCTTGGTGGCATGGCGGGTGCATGGAGCATCGCGTCCGTGCTCGTTCCTTCATGATTGATTAACCCATCGATAGGAAGCAGAAAACCACCCCGAATCGCCATGGTCACCCGGGCACCCGGTCAATAAATCCCGCAATCGACCCGCAAACCTGATGTCATCCATACATGAAGACAAAGCAGTCCGGGTGATAGCCCGCCGGACTCGCAAGTCCCGATCGATCCGGTCCGCATGACGAACCTATCGGACCTCGGCAAAACAACGGACGTTACCATGGGGCGTGGAACGGGGAATTTCACAGCCCGCCCCGGCGATCCATGCCGGACCGGCATCCGCACGGCAACGGGTGAGGGCTTGCCGCACCTCTTCGACGGTTCCGTTTTTCACAACCGCAACGGTGTCGGCGTTTCCGAGCAACACCTGGCGTCCGCCCATCGTCTCCCGCGCGGTGCTTAGATTCACCAACGTATCCAGATCCACAATCTCGCAGTCCAACCGTGCGATGGCATCCAGGAGGTGCGAAGTGCGTCCGCAGATATGAAGACGCACCCGGCCGCCGGCCGCATGGATGCCATCGACCAACCGTTTCTCATGCGGAAAAATGAATTCATCATAGATCGCCCGGCTTGTTAGTGATGCGGCGGCGTCGCCAATGCCGATGATGTCGGCACCGGCTTCAATCTGTGCCGTGGCAAATTTTAGCGCGACGTCCACGCAGAATGACGCCAGTTCGTGGAGGAGGTCCCCGTCATCATAATAGTCAGTCATCAGCGTGTTGATGCCCCGAAGATCGGCGCTTTCGGCACAAGGTCCTTCCACCCAGCCTTCGATGAAATGGGTGTCTCCCATCCGTTCGCGGAGCAAGCGGACGGCGGTGATCCGGTTTGCCATACGGCTGCCCACGCGGTGCGGATCGGGAATGCGCAGTCCGTGGAGAGTCGAGGAATCCGCTAGAAGCGCGCGTTCCTCGATGATGGCCGGAGGAGCGTCAGGCGGATAGAAAACCGCAGCGCCGAGATCCGCCGCCTCGCAGCATGGATCCGAGATGACCGAGACGTGATCGAGGCCGAAGTCACGGGCAACCGCACATTGCCCGGCGGCCTGGGTTTCCGCGCAGGTAGCATAGTCGTGGTAGTTCGCGCCGATTCCATCCGCCGCCCACATCATCGTGATGGGCATGGCTGGAGGGCGATCCACCGGTTTTCCTTCCAACAGGTTCAGAACTCGTTCACGGGATGTCATGGATTGGATGACTGGGGAGAAAATTTGACAGACAGCGAGTCATAGCCGACCTGGCGCTCGTAGCCGGCTGTTTTCTCGATTCGTTTTGTGGCGGAAAGGATGGAGATGGTTGCGACGCGTTGTGTGAGTTTAAGCAACAAGGTCCTGAGCAGCACTCGTGCATGGAGAGCACCGAGACAAAGATGCGGACCGAAACCGAATGACAGGTGGGGATTCGGTTTGCGGTCGAGGCGCACTTCACCGGGCGAGTCGAAAACGGACTCGTCGTGATTGGCGGACGCCCAGCAAAGCGAAACGCGGCCGCCGGGTCTAACAGTGACACCGTGGACATCGGTCTCCACCGGGCAGACGCGGCCGATGTGCGTGAGCGGCATGAATACTCGGAAGAATTCCTCGCCCGCGAGGACGATGCGCGATGGATCCTCCCGCAAGTATTCCAAGGCCTCCGGGTGCTTTGATAGATACGCGATCACCGACGAGATCGAATGGATGATCGTGTCCCGCCCGCCGGCGAATGTCAGGTTTGCGAAACCCATCATTTCCTCGCGGGTAAGCGGTCGCCCACAGAACGTCTCACGGGTCAGGGCGCTGAAGAAATCGTCGCCGGGATTGGCGGCGGCCTCATCGAATTTTGCGTTGAGATAAGCTTCGAGCGAGGAGCCATTTTTTTCCGCGGAACCACCGTCATGAAACACATGAATGCCCCAACCGATCCAGACCTCCGCTTCGGATTCGGGAACATCGAGCAGGAGTGTCAACGCGCGGGATTGCAAGGGCAGTGCGAACCCGCGCACGATTTCGACCGAGTCGCGGCCCATGGCATCGGCGAGCATGGCGTCTATCAGGCCTTCGATCCGCGCGACAACATCCGGATCCTTCGGCCGCCGGAAAAACGGTTCGACGATCGCGCGATAATCGGTGTGATCCGGCGGATTCGTTTCGATTGGCAACTGCCGCATCGTCCTTACATCCTCTTCCGAAGGGATGGGCACGCGGAACGGTGCATCGGAACTGAATTTCATCCAGTCCTTCGCCGCAATTCGCACGGCCTCGTGGCGAAGAATCATGGGCACGCTCTCTCCTTGGAATTCGCATTCGAGAATGCCGCTTTCCTTTCGTTTTGTGCGGAAGGGATCGGGGAGGGGATCCATCGTTCTCGTTGTGTTAGAAACCGGTCAGAGCTCCCATCCGGCGCGGCGGGGCCTGCGGATGACGGCGGCGGCTTCCGGGCGGTTTGCAACTTCGCATTTGGCGGCATTCCATTCGATGGTGCCGCCGAGCTGGATGGCGAGGTTGCCGAGGTGGGTGAGTTCGGTGAGTGCGGCGGCGTATTCGAAGCCGGAGGAAACCGGACCCTGGCCCTTGCAGGCGGCTACCCAGACCATCTCATGGCTGCCGCGGATGGCAGGCATGGTGGCGGGAGCGCGGCTGGCATTCTCGCGGAGTTCGGCCGGGTGAAGTGCCAGGTTGGTGGACGGATAGGTGCCGTGGCTGATCATGCCGCGCGTGCCGATGAACAAGGCACCACCCTGATCGTCGCCAACCTTGCGGTTTTCTGTTAGCTCATCGACTTCCGCCGGGCGCTCGCCGGAATACCAATCGAGTTCCATGGCTGGAAAATTTCCGCGTGCGGGGAAGCGGTAGCGGATGCGTGCCTTGTCCGGGTGGACGAATTCGTTGGCACCCTCGATCGAGAGACGTTCGATGGACGAGGGTTTTCCGAGATCGAGCGCGTTGCAGGCGGCATCGAGCGTGTGGACACCGCGGTCGCCCATCATGCCGCAGCCGAAATCCCACCACGCGCGCCAGCGCGCCGGGTGGTAGGTAGGGTGATACGGGCGCTCCTCCGCATGGCCGAGCCAGAGATCCCAATCGAGGGTATCGGGCACGGCGGGGGTTTCGGCCGGCGGCCGGTCGGTTAGGGTGGACCAGTAGGCATTGCCGAAGGGGCGGTAGTTCAATGAGCACCAGGCGACGACGCGTTTCACGTCGCCGATGACACCGGCGCGGATCCAATCGGCGACCTTGCGTATGCCACCGGACGAATGGTGCTGGTTGCCCATGACGGCGATGCAGCCTTTGGCCTCCCGCGCGGCGGCTGCAAGCACGCGGGATTCGTGGATGTCATGGCTGAGCGGCTTCTGGCAATAGACGTGTTTGCCCGCCCGAAGCGCGGCGAGGGCGATCGAAGCGTGGGTGTGGTCGGGGGTGGCGATCATCACCGCCTCGATCTCCGGTTGTTTTTCCAGCATTTCCCGGAAATCGCTCCAGCGTTTGGCATCCGGGAATTGTTTGAACGCCCCGGCGGCGAGGCGCTGGTCCACATCGCAGAGGGCGACGATGTCCTCGCTGGCGAGGTTGGTCATGTTGTTCAGCCCCATGCCCCCCACACCGATGCCGGCGATGCGCAGTTTGCGCCCCGCCGGAACGTCTTGGGCATAAGCTCCTCGACTGGCGATGGCAGCGGCGATGGCGGTCTGTAGAAATTTTCGGCGGGATGGGTTCATGGCATGGTTCTCCTTTGCGAGGGTTTCATCCTACGCAAGCCATCCCGGAGTGCGCTTGCACAATTCGCTCATTCTTGTGTAAAATTGCAGCATGAAATCCAAATCCCGGCCGGAAGCGTTTTTCCTGCAAATCGGATCGCTCCAACAACTCGTGCGGTTGTTCGACATGATGCCTGACGTTTCGTTTTTCATGAAAGACCGTGAGGCCCGGTTCGTGGCGCTCAACCGCCTCGGATGCGAATTCTGCAAGGTGAAATCCGAGCAGGAGGCACTGGGAAAAACTGATCAGGATTTCTTCCCGTCGGCACGGGCTGAGGAATACCTGGCGGATGATCGCGATGTGATGGAATCGGGATTGCCCAAGTTCAACCGCATCGAGCCCGCCCCCGAGCGCGAGGGTTCGCCGCATCTGGTGATTACCAACAAAATTCCGCTGCGTGACGCAAACGGCCGCATCATCGGCTTGGCGGGGTTTTCCCGCAGGATCGAGAACGTGCGAACGGCCCCCGCCACGATGAAGAGGCTGGCCGCCACCGTGGCCACGTTGCACGAGAGGTTTGCGGAGCCCCTCACCACCGGGCAACTCGCCCAACAGGCGGGCCTTTCGATCAGCCAGTTCGAACGCAATTTCCGCAAAGCCTTCGGCACCAGTCCGCACCAATATCTTGTGGGCATACGGGTGGAGCACGCCTGCCGCCTGCTCAACGAAACCGACGACACGGTGGCTGCCATTGCGCAACGCTGCGGGTTCTACGATCACGCCCACTTCAGCCGTGCCTTCGCCTCACTCATGGGCACCAGTCCGGCACGCTACCGACAGGACCACCAGCAACCTGCCATGTAAAAACCCGGTTCTTTGCAACTGACCTCGCGGGTCGTCATAAAAGTCATCAATTCATGAACCACATGGAACACAATACCGGTGCTATTTAAAATTGAAGGAACATCCGTAAGCAAGTAATACCCGGTTTTTGCAGGGCAATGCGCGCGGATGGGACTGGCTTGTGAATTGCCGACCGGGTGGAATGGACGCCCACATCAACCTGCATCGCCATGACCTCGCGTGAACGCATCATCGCCGCCATCCGGCATCAACCCGTGGACCGCGTGCCGATCGACTTTGGCGGCACGCGCCAATCCGGCATTTCCGTGTGGGCCTATGTCAACTTGCGCGAACGCCTCGGCTTCGGCAATGAGCGGCTGCCGCGCATCTTCGACACCTATCAGATGCTCGCCGACATCGAGCAGGATGTGGCGGAACGCTTCGGGGCGGATTGCGTGGGCTTGAACCGTCCGGCGGTGGCCTTCGGCATCCGCAATGAAAACTGGTAGCCGTTCACGTTTCCAGACGGGCTGTGCGCCGAAGTGCCTGGTGGTTTCACTCCCGTGCCCGACGGCAAGGGCGGTCTCGTGCTGAATCGCAACGGCGAGGATATTGCGGCCATGCCGCGCACCGGATTCTACTTCGACCGCTTCGAGAAATATCCCGGCGCATTGCATCCGGTCCTTTCGGAATGGCGCGCGCCCCGCGTGGATGCCGCCACCTTCGAACACTATCATCTCGAAGCCGAGGCTTTATACAACAATACCGACAAGGCCATCGTTGCCGCCTTCGGTCCGCCCTACGAATTGTTCAACGGCATCGGCCAGGGCGGATTCGAGGAATGGATGATGACCTTCGCCTCCGAACCGGAATACGTGGAGGAACTCTACTCGGAACTCGTGGATGCATGGATCGAAAACCTGCGCGGCTTCCATGCCGCCGTTGGCGACCACGTGCAGGTCATCCAGATCGCCGATGACTTTGGCACGCAGAACGCGCCGTTTCTATCAGTAAACATGTTCCGCGAACTCCTGCTGCCGGCCTACAAGCGCGGCTTGGATTGGATTCATGAGAACACGCCATGGAAAGTCCTGCTGCACTCGGATGGTGCCATCGTGCCGCTGCTGCGGTCGATAATCGAGATGGGAGTGGATATCCTGAACCCGGTGCAAACGTCCGCCACCGGCATGGACCCCGATCGGCTCAAGCGCGAATTTGGCGGTCAAATCGCATTCTGGGGTGGCTCGTGCGATGCGCAAGGCACCTTCGCCTATGGCATGTCCGACGAAGTCGCGGCTGAAACCGAACGCAATTTCGCCGCGCTCGCGCCCGGCAGCGGTTTCGTCTGCGCACCCATCCACAACGTCCAGGCCAACGTCGATCCGGAAAACATTATCGCGATGTTCGACACGGCCCGGGGTTTCCGGGTGTAAGGATAACCAAGCAAAATCGTCCTGTCATGAACCATATTGAACGTTTCCGTGCCGTGATGAATTTCCAGCCAGTGGACCGCCTGCCGTGCTGGGAGTGGGCGATGTGGTGGGACAAGACGATCGAACGATGGCATGGGGAAGGATTGCCAACGGATTATCAATACAGCCAGGTGTTCGAAATCGCGCGACACTTCGGGCTCGAGCCCTATCAGCAGTTCTGGTTCAGCACCACGGATTCGATGATTGCTGCCATCCAGCATCATGTGGAGGGCATGGTTTCCAACATGGATGATTACCTGCGGGTGCGGCCGCAATTGTTTCCCCTAGCACGGAGCTTCGATCAGTGGAATGGCGGAGTGGGCGGGGCGGCAGCAGCAGGGCGAGGCGGTGGTATGGGCCACCATCGAGGGTTTCTTCTGGTTTCCCCGCACGCTCATGGGTTTCGAGCAAATGGTGTATGCCTGCGAAGATGAACCGGAATTGCTTCATCTCACCAACCAGGACCTTTTCGACTTCAATTTCCGGCTGCTCGAAAAGATGCTGCCAGTTTGTGTGCTGACGTTCATGACGATCGCCGAGGACATGTCCTACATGTCCGGCCCGATGATTTCGAAGAACACTTTTGATGAATTCGCCGCTCCCTATTACCGCAAGCTCATCCTGCGCCTGCAGGAACACAACATCCCGTTGATCATGGATACGGACGGCGATGTGACGATGCTGGTGCCATGGTTGCAGGAACTTGGTGTTAGAGGCGTGCTGCCTCTCGAACGGCAGGCAGGCGTGGACGGCATGAAACTCCAGCAGAAGTATCCTGACTTTTTCTTTGTCGGCCATTTCGAAAAGATGACCATGAACCGCGGCGAGCAAGCCATGCGCGCTGAATTCGAGCGGCTGGTCCCCTTGATGAAATCCGGCGGTTTCATTTCTGGTGTGGATCACCAGACGCCGCCAGGCGTGTCATTGGAACAATACCGCTGTAATCTTCGTTTGCTGGAGAAATACACCACTTGTATGGAGATGCGGGAATTCACGCCCTGAGAAACTCATTCACCTTCGCCATGATGGCTTGCTCGCGTCCCGGGACGCTGAGCACGTCGCACTCGCTGCCGAGGATGAACGGATGACCGACGGCGCGCATGCGGTCGAGAAGTTGGTCCGAAAGTTCGCGCACCCGGGAGAGTGGTGCCAGTTCGTCCGAGTAGAACTGCTTGGTGGGCAGGTTGCCATAGAGCACGGTGGATTTGGAAACCAGCGCCGCGTCCTCCCACAGTTGGCGTGAGCAGCCGAGGCTGATCATCGCCGGATCAAGTCCTGCGAAGCGGCTGACCATGCCGTCGGTGAGTTCACCACAGTCATGGAAGATCAGATCGACGCCCGCAGCAGCCAGTTGCTCGCGGATGGCGCGGTTGAGATTCATCACGTATCGATCGAAGACGTCATAACTCTCGTCGAGTTGGTTCGGAGAGAAATACACTTTGTTGGCAGCCGGTTCGCAGAGGATGATGGCCTTGGCCCCTGCCTGGATCTGCGCTTCCAGATAGAGGCGAATGGTTTTCGAGGAGAGTTCCAGCAAGCTCTCCAGCAGTGCGACTTCCTCGTCGTCCTCGGCCGTCTCCCCATTGCCCGCGAGGAAGACCGGCGAGATGGGGTCGATGATGAGCTTGGTCATCAGCGAAAACGGCCCGATGCCCATGCCCACCGGCAGCAGGTCGGTTTCCCGAGCGATATACTGGATCGCTTCGCACACCGCATCCATCCGGCGCGTGAGTTTTACTTCGCGGTCATCCACGGGCACTTCGCGGAAGTGGAAGGCATCGATCTCCAACGGGGCGATGCCGTGGGCCGTAAGCATCGCTTCCTTCTCCAGTTTCAAATCCATCAGCGGCAACGCCATCGGACAGCGAAACCGGTGGGCCGCCTCCTCGATCACGCCGCCAAGTCTCCGGCCGTCGTCCGGGATGCTGGCATGGTCGGCATGCTCGTGCAGCACCAGATGCGTGCCGATGGGCATCTTCAATCCGGCTGCGGCCAGATCGAGATAGTATTGGCGGTCCATAAAAATTCCGGAATTTCAAGCTTTCAGCAGAGCCATTGCGGCATCCACCGCGCTGCCCGCGTCCGAGGCATAACCATCAGCACCGATTTCCATGGCATACTCATGGGTGATGGGCGCGCCGCCGATCATGATCTTGGGCGCAAGGCCCGCCTCGCGGATCGCCTTCACGGTTTCCCGCATGGAGGGCATGGTGGTGGTGAGCAAGGCCGACAGCCCGACGAGCTTGGCGTTGTGTTCGCGGATCGCCTCGACAAATTTCGCGGGCGGGACGTTCACGCCGAGGTCGATGACGTCGATGTTTGCGCCCTTCCACATCATGGCGACGAGGTTTTTGCCAATGTCGTGGAGGTCGCCCTCGACGGTGCCGATCACGGCGTTGAACTCGGGTTTCACGCCAGCCTCGACGAGCATCGGCTCGAGGATCTTGAGCGCCTCCTTCATCGCGCGGGCGGCGATGAGCATTTCGGGAACGAAGATCTCGTTGTTTTTGAACTTTTCGCCGACCACCGCCATGGCCGGAACCAGGCGGTTTTCCACGATGGATTGGGCGCTTTCGCCGACGGCGATGCAGGCTTCCACGAGTTCGGGCACTTCCTTGCGTTTGCCGGCGATGATTGCGGCGCTCAGGGGATGGGGATCGCTCATGATGCGGGCAGCCTAATGACACGCCCTGAACCGGTCTTGTGATCTGGTGTGTTTGTTTGTTGATTCCGTGCGGTGTGCCTGGCGCGTCGGAACGCGAAATCAATGCAAGTCGATCCTTATGAAACACTCCATTCACGCGGGGGAGCCCTCGTGTGACGTTGCCCTCCACGAACCCGCCAAAGACCTTGGCCAAACCACCGAACTCGCAGCGAATGAACCCGCCCGTCTGGCGGAGAGGAAGGCAGAGTTCGAGGAGATTCTCATGGACTTCCCGCGCCCGGCGAGAGAGCGGCCGAGCGATTTCGTTCATTCAATTTGGGAAACTCATGTCGATTCGAACTCATTTGATTTCCGCCGAATGGTTCCAATGCGGCATGCATCATTCGGATGGTGTTTGAAACCGGGTTTCCAGAGCCGCTATCCCAAGTCGATGGTGCGGTTTCGGGGAATTCGGCGTGACTTGGAAAGGATCTCAGGGTGCCCTGCGGCGATGTTGGTGTGTTCCTAGGGATGTTCCTTAAGATCTTATCAGCGGTTGGTCCCAGATGTCGCCGTGATCATGCGCCGTGCCCAACTTATTGAAGAAAGTTTTCAGCCATGTCCGAGCGGTTGGGCAGGGTGGGCGTGTGGAACAGGCGCGGTGGCGGGTGCCTTGGAAGGATTCGGCGCTGAGACCGGCGGGCGATTGGCATTGCGCCGAGCCGGAAAGGGGGTCGGGCGGAAATCAGGCGACGGTCATAGACCGCCGCTGCAGTGACAAACAACATGGAAGAAATGCTGGCGGGCAAAGACAATGAAACCATGTTTTCCGGTCTTAGCATGGCGGGGATGCTGCGGCACGGGACAAGGTATTTCGGGGATGGAGCGGTGACCCGCGGCAAGGAGTTTGTAAACGAGGCTTCTGCCAGTGTGCGTGAACGCCTCACGGCGAAGCGCAAGGACGGCGCGCGGCGCATGCGGGGAAGCAGCCAAGCCGCCGCCGGAGTGTTGCGGAGCATGAGGGATCTGCGAGTCGGAATTTCGACTCCGCAGCGGGATTCTGACGTCATTGCGCCCGAAGCGGCGCGGCCTCTTCATGGGGCAACACGGTCGTTGGCTGGCGTGCCGTAGCGGAAGGTTCACAGCATGATTTTCCATACCGATCTCCTAGAGCACCAAAACCCGAACTTTATGAAAGTTTTACGCGACGATTCGTTCCGACTGGGGTTAACTGCGCACCTACGCACGTATTTCCCACCTTATGAAAAATCCTTGGTTGCTCCCTGCCGTCACCCTCCTGGTGGGTGCGGCTGCCGGTTTCATTTCCGGCAAAAACACCAGTTCGAGCGGATCCACGACTGCGGAAGCGAGTGATGCCCGCAAGACCCGCTCAGCGGTCCGCTCGGACATGGCTTCGGCCGGCCAAGCGGCCAAGCGGTCGAGTCGCCCGACCGGAACCAATGAAATCAACCGGCTGCCAGGGAGTTCCAACCGGGTTCAGGCGCTGATCGATTTTTACTCCGGTCTCACGCCCGAGCAACTCGAAGAGGAGGCGCGCAAACTCGAAGGTCTGCCGATGAACGAGCGGATCATGGCCTCGTTCCTGTTGTTCGGCCGCTGGGCGGAGGTCGATGCCACCGCCGCCATGTCCTTCTCCAATACAATGGGATTCACCGGCATGTTCGTGCGGCCGACAATTCTTCAAAGCTGGGCCAGTGTGGATCCGGCGAATGCCGCCAAGTATTATGCCGAAAACCCGCGCGAGTTCGCGATGATGGGCATGATGGGCGGTGGCCGCGGGCCGATGGGCGGGCAGGGTGGCGCCTCGATCATCGCCAGCGAGTGGGCGC
>JBGSUP010000355.1:0-2058 GCA_041753485.1 Akkermansiaceae bacterium | reverse complement strand
CAATGGTCGCGGGGTTGCGCGGATCGTCCTCGGGAATCCCGGCCTCCACCTTGCCGACGAGGTCGGCGCCGACGTCGGCCGCCTTGGTGAAGATCCCGCCGCCGACCCGGGCGAAGAGCGCCTGCAACGAAGCGCCCATGCCAAAGGTCAGCATGGTGGTGGTGATGATCATCAGCCGTTGTGCCTCGCTCGCGGCGGTGACGAACTTGTTGAGCACGAGGAACCAGATCGAGATGTCGAGCAGCGCGAGGCCGACGACCACCAGACCCATCACCGCGCCGCTGCGGAAGGCGAGGCGGAGGCCGGCGTCCAGCGATTGGTTGGCGGCGTGGGCGACCCGGGCGGAGGCATAGGTCGCGGTTTTCATGCCGAAAAATCCGGCGAGCCCGGAAAACAGACCGCCGGTCAGGAAGGCGAATGGCACCCATTTGTTCTGCAGATGGAGGCCGTAGGCCAGCCAGACGAAGATGAGCGTCATGATGGCAAAGACGATGGCCACCACCTTGTATTGTTGTTTGAGATAGGCCATCGCGCCCTCGCGGACGTGCTGGGCGATCTCCCGCATGAGTGGCGTGCCCTCGTCGCAGGCGACCATGCGTTTGAAGAACCAGAAGGCAAAGCCAAGTGAGAGCAGGGAAGCGGCGGGAATCAGCCAGAATAGATTGGAGTGCATGTGAAATTCAGTTGATGGACAGGGAAGTTGGATCAAATGCCGGTGCTGCGAAGGGCGGAGCGCCACCAGGCATAATGGGTGGTTTCGAGTTCGTCGCGGGAGGGCATCGGGAAGAAACGGAAGGCTCCACCCTGGCCGGCGACGTAGAATCCGCCGAGAATCGTGCGGAACAGGACGTCCTGTTCGAGGTAGCGCACCACCAGTTTGGTGGATTTGGTTTTTTTCGCCCGGAGTTCCCTCAAGCAGTCGCGCAAGTGCTCGATGCTGCGATAGGGGAGATTGTCCACGCCGGACGCCTCGGGATCGTCTCCCAGGCGCTCGAGGATCAACTCGGCGTAGGCCAGAACCGGAATCGAAAACGCCTGGGTGGTGTCCGTGATCGCGGCCCCGAATTCCCTCGGTTCGAGCGTGCTCGCCACCCGCGGGGTGACCGGGCAGAATTCCTGATAGAGATGATAGCGCGGCCCCGGATCGGTTTTGTATTCGCTGGGAAGCAAGGTGAGCATGTGGCCGTCGTTGGTCGTCAGGTGCAGCGACTCGATCGCATCAATCGGTGTTTGCTCAAGCACCCGGTGAATGCCCAGGTAAGCCGAGCGGCGCAGGCGGCCGTCACGCAACTCGGCGATGCCGGGATAGGCGTCAAGTTTCTGCTGCGCGTAGGAATCCGAGAGTTTGAAGAAAATCGCCTGGCCGTGGGAGCGCTTTTTGGGCCCGAGCGACAGGTAGGCCCCGTATTCGTCGGGTGGCAGATGGGAAGCCACAAGGGCCTCCGGAATGAGCGACAGGTAAAGATGGATCGTCATGATGGCTCGTTTTTCAAGGTTAGGGGCACGCGGACACTCTGCCTGTGTGCGAGCGGAGTTTGGGGGGCGGCGGCGGGGGTGGCTCCGCGCTCGCTTTCAAAAGCTCAGCGGCGATTGAGCGTGATTCCGGTGAAAACCCCGGGTTCGATCCTTGTGATCCGCCATGGGGAATGGTGTGATCGGTTCCGCCGGTCATGGCCGCACCACCGATGCATCCACCCTCACAAATCCTGATCGCCTGCGACAAATTCAAGGGCTCGCTGGACGCGCCGGCCGTTTGTGCGGCTCTGGCCCGCGGGCTGGCGTTGCGGTTTCCGGATGCGCGGATTCACAGCCATCCCATCGCCGATGGAGGCGAGGGTTTTGCGGCATCGTTGCAGAATCCGCTTGGCGGGTGGTGGGTCGAAGTGCCGGCTCACGATGCGCTGGGGCGTCCGATCCGGGCGCGTTATCTGTTGGCTGCTGCCGCGGATGGTCCGTTGGCGGTGATTGAGATGGCGGAGGCTTCCGGCATGTGGCGGATCCGGCCGGAGGAACGCGATATCCTTCGCGCCTCGACTTTCGGCACGGGGGAAATGATGC
>JBGSUP010000354.1:0-2332 GCA_041753485.1 Akkermansiaceae bacterium | reverse complement strand
GAGCGCGAGCTGCGCCGCCGCTTCGACAATGACGACGCGCTCCATGCCGCCCAGCGCCACGAGGCGGAACAGGCACGCGAAAAACTGCTGGCCAAACAATCCGTCGAGGGCATGCACGACGTGACCTGGCAACTCACACCGCTGCCGAAGGACAACGAGTCGGTAACCACACCCCAAACTCCACCACCGCAGACCCAGGGCGCGGCAAAAAGCGGCAGCTACTCGTTGGAAGCCACCGCCCAGCTCGCCCAAGTGCTCACCCCGCCACCCGGCGAGCGGAACGCGAAACTCTACTTCGAGGATCTCGATCCCGAACTGCGGCAGGTGCTGCGCGTGCAATTGCAGAACCCCGGCGACGTGAGCGCCGTGATCGAGACACCCCGCGGCTTCCTCGTTTTCCTCGCCAAGGAAATATCCGCCGAGGCGCTCGCCGCCGCCTCACTCTCCATCCCCAAGCGCAGCTACGAAGAATGGCTTGCGCAACAACCCGCAGAAAAGCCATGAAAACCAAATCCCTGATTCTTTCCACCCTCGCCTGTGCCATGACCGTTCACGCCGGCCCGCGCAGCTCGGCGAACTATTCAGTCGCCACCGACACCGCCGACTCCGGCGGCGCACGGTCCACCAGCACCAGCTACACCCATGACGGCAGCCTTGGCGGAGTCGTCGGCGTTTCCACTGTCGCCACGCCCGCGGAAACCGCCAAGCACGGCTACCTCGGCCAGCTTTACGAGATCACCGGCCTGACTGTGAACGCCACGCCTGCGACCGTGGACGAGACCGCCACCCGCCAGCTATCCGCCTGGCAAGCTCTCGACGACGCCAGCTATCTGGCGGTCGCCGCCACGGAGGTCGCTTGGAGCATCGTCACCGGCCCGCTCACCGACATCGATGCCGGGCTGGCCACCGCCGCCACCGTCTATCAAGACACCTCCGCCACCGTGCAGGGCAGCTACGGCGGGCTCGACGACCAGTTCGATCTCACCGTGCGCGACATCGATCCCGACAACTACGGCAGCTATGCCGGCGACGGCCTCGATGACGCTTGGCAGTATGACTACTTCGGCCTCGACATCCCGCTCGCCGGCCCGCTGATGGACCCGGACGGCGACGGCCAGAACAACGTCTTCGAGTTCACCGCCGGTATCATCCCCACCGATCCGCTGTCGCGCTTCCTGCTGCGCGTCGAACCCGTTGCCGGTGAGCCCGCGCAAAAGCGTCTTGTCTTCAGCCCGCTCGTCGTTGGCCGCACTTACGACATCCTCACCAGCACCACCCTGTTAGGCGACAGTTGGTCCGCCCTCAGCGGCGGAGTCGTCAGCGACATCGGCGACGAACGCAGCGTCATCGACCCCAACGCCAGTGGGAACAAGAAATTCTACCGCGTAGGAATCACCAAGCCTTAGGATGACAGGTGGCGGTCCATTTCCAAAAACGATACCCTCGAATTCCATGAAACAAGAGGTTTGCTCAAGTTTGATAAAAAACTGCCGCCATTCGGATGGCGCTTCCGATTGCAATCCTGCTCTGCGCGGAGGCCTCCGCCGTACCGATGAACCCGCCCGGTCCGGTGGATGTGAGCGGCACGATCATGGAACTCAAATGGGTTCCCGCAAAATGGATTGAAGGCATTCCCGGGATGTCGGGCAGCGCCGCAGTGGACCGCATCATTCCGGCGCATTATCTGGCGGCAACTCATGTTGGGCATGCGGGTGCTGCTGCCCGCCTACACGGTCTTTGGCGATGAGGGGAGGCATCGGAGTGCGTCACGATGCGCCTGTCATGGAGGCGAGACCCCGCCATGGGCGGCGATGAGGCAGGATCAGATTGGCCTATCTCCGGCCGTCATACCAAAGGTGCGTCGTTTCGCGGCTGCGCAGCGAGCGCCCGCCGGTCATCACGGCCCGCGCGAGCATCCGCATGACCTCCCACGGGGTGTAGAGAGCGATCTTGCGGCCGGAGGTTCTGAGCGGATGCCGGTGCAGGATGACGATGTGCCGCTTCGACTCCCGCGCCCGTTTCCTGAGTCGCCGGGAAAACTCCAGTTCCTCTCCGGCAAACCACTCGTGGCTGAACCCGCCGATGTCGCGGAATGCGGTGGCTTCGACGAAGATGAACGAACCGGCCATGAGTGTTCCAACGCGGCTGACCAGGTTCCAAAGCGCGGTGATCCGGCCCGCGATCCATTGATCGTTGTCCATGCGGATCGTCACGCCGCCGCCAAGCACGCGTCCTGATCCGATCCGCTCCGCCACTTCCTCTAACAATTCCGGAGCCGGGTGTGAGTCGGCATCGATGAAAACCAGCCAGTCGCCGGTGGCCGCCGCCGCGC
>JBGSUP010000353.1:0-15308 GCA_041753485.1 Akkermansiaceae bacterium | reverse complement strand
CTCTATCCACCGCCGGCCACCATGACCTCGCCGGCGTCCTCATGCAGCAGCGCGAATACCCGAGCTGGGGTTACGAGGTGGACAACGGTGCCACCACCATCTGGGAACGCTGGAATTCATTCATCAAGGGCAAGGGCCCGCACGAGCCCGCGATGAATTCGTTTTCCCACTATGCCTTCGGTGCCGTCTGCGAATGGATGTTCGCCGACCTCGCCGGCATCGACCGTGCCGCGCCCGGCTTCGACCGCATCCGCATCGCACCGCGGCCCACCGGCAATCTAACAAGTGCCTCGGCGGCCATGGAAACCCGCCACGGCCGCCTTGCCTGCGCATGGGCTATCGACGCCGGGCGCTTCTCCGCCACCCTGATCATACCTCCCAACACCACCGCCGAGGTCACCCTGCCGGTCACCGGAGCCATCACTGAAAACGGCCAGCCCCTCGCCAGCCGTCCGGGCGTGATCTCCAGTGAGGGCTCCCGTGCGGTTCTCGGCTCCGGAACCTATCGGATCGAGGCCGCTTCCAGCGGCAAATGATCACCGACCCCTTGTTTCCGCCGGTGAGAACCGGCTGAGTCATTCTTTACAAACACCTCTTCCCCGAACATCGACTGAATCACACCATGAAAATCAAACTTTTCATCTTGAGTTATGCCTATTCCCTCCTGCTGCCAGGTTCCGCGTTTGCGGAGGATCTTTCCGCCGCCTCGTTTTTCAGCAACCACGCGGTCGTCCAATGCGGGCGTCCGCTGCCGGTCTGGGGCCGGGCGACTCCGGGGGAGTCCATCACGGTTGGTTTCGCCGGGCAAGTCAGGCGCGCCACCACCGGTGCCGATGGTGCATGGTCCGTGACGCTGCCTGCGTTCGATGCCGGGACACGCGGCAGCCTGCGCGTCGCGGGAAAATCGACGCTCGAGTTCAAGGACGTGGTGGTCGGCGAGCTTTGGTTCTGCTCCGGCCAGTCGAACATGCAGTGGACTGTTGAGAAGTCGCTCAACGCGGAACAGGAAATCTCAAGCGCTGATTTTCCCGACATCCGTCACTTCACGGTGCCGCTCCGAACCGCGAAGCAGACGCTCACCGAACTGCCGGACCGGTCTGCGGTCTGGCAGCCGGCGACCCCGCAAACCACCGGCGGCTTCTCGGCAGTGGCATGGTTTTTCGCCCGCCATCTTCACCAGCAACTCAAGGTGCCGGTGGGTGTCATCAACTCGTCATGGGGCGGCACCCCGATCCATCCCTGGATGACGCCCGAATCAATCGAAACCTGGGAGCACTACCCGGCGATGATCGAGGGTAAGCGCCAGGAGATCGATTCATGGCCGGAGCGGAAAAAGGAATTCGACGAGAAGATCCGCCACTGGGAGATCGAGGTCGCGGCCGCGAAAGCGGAGGGCAGGGAGGAACCCAAGCGGCCATGGCTGCCCGGCCCGCCGGATGCTGGGCAATACATGCCGTCCAACTTGTATCATGCCATGGTTCACCCCTTCACCAGGCTGCCACTGCGCGGATTCCTCTGGTATCAGGGCGAGTCCAATGCCGGCAGCGGCGAGGGCGGCGGCATGCGCTACACCGAACTCCAAAATCGGCTGATCGGTGGCTGGCGCAAGGCATGGGGCCACGATGCGATGCCGTTTTACTTCGTCCAGCTCGCCAATTTCACCCAACCAGCGGATGCCACCGGCATCAATTGGGCTTATCTCCGCGAGGGCCAGCAAGGATCGCTGGTAGTGCCAAACACCGGCATGGCCAGCGCCATCGACATCGGCGAGGCCGACGATGTCCACCCGCGCAACAAGCAGGAGGTCGGCCGCCGCCTCGCATTGCTCGCGCTGTCGCAAACCTATCAGAAAATGAACATCCAGGCCCATGGCCCGGAGTTTCTCGCGGCGAAAACCGAGGCCGGAGCGATCCGGGTCTCTTTCCGCCATGCCGATGGCGGGCTCAAGACCCGCGATGGCGCGCCTCCCTCCGCCTTCGAAATCGCCGCCGGTGACCTCAGATTTGTCGCCGCAAGCGCGCGCATCGACGGCGGGTCGATCCTCGTCAACAGTCCGGAAGTGCCGGAACCTGCGCATGTGCGGCACGCGTTTTCCAACAACCCTGCCGTCAACGTCACCAACGGCGCCAATCTCCCGTTATTGCCCTTCCGCAGCGATGTGCCTTCGAATGCAAAGTGATCCGGCGGCAGCGATGGGACCCTGCGCGCCAATCCATTTGGTCCAATCTGCAACCAAATCGAACTTGGACCTTTGATCTTCAAATCCCTCTCGCAAACTTCCCGCCGGCTGCCAAACTGCCGGTGCGCATGGCCCGTCAATACTCCCTCCACCGCATCGCTCCCGCCGCCTCCGGCATCGACTACGCCGCCGCGCTCAACGCCGAGCAATACGCCGCCGTATCCTCGCCGCCCGGCCGCGCGCTCATTATCGCCGGTGCGGGCTCCGGGAAAACCCGCACGCTCACCTACCGCGTCGCCTGGCTGCTCGATCATGGCCTCGACGCCCGCCAGATCCTGCTGCTCACCTTCACCAACAAGGCCGCCCGCGAGATGACCGAACGCGTTCGCGAACTCGCTCCGCATGACACCTCCGCGCTCTGGGCCGGCACCTTCCACTCCATCGGAAGCCGAATCCTCCGCCGCCACGCCGAGGACATCGGTTTCACCCGCTCGTTCTCCATTCTCGACCGCGACGACCAGAAATCCATGCTCAAGGCGATCATCGACACCCTCGACATCGACACCCAACAACGCCGCTTCCCCAAGGCCGACGTGCTCGCCTCGATGTTCTCGCTCATCGAAAACACCGGCTCCACCCTCGAGGATATCATCGCCGACCGCTACGACCACTTCTACGAGTGGAGCGATGAAATCGAACAAGTCCGCTCCGGCTACATCGCCCGGAAACTCGCGACGAACTCGATGGACTTCGACGACCTGCTTTGCCAGACCGTCCGCCTCTTCGAAGAGCGCGCCGACCTGCTCGAGCACTATCAGAGACGCTTCAAACACATCCTCGTCGACGAGTATCAGGACACCAACTGCGTCCAGTGCCGCATGATCGACCTGCTGGCGGGGGAGGGGAACAGCCTGATGTGCGTCGGCGACGACGCCCAGTCGATCTACTCATGGCGCGGCGCGGACCTGTCGCTCATCCTCGGTTTCCCGCAGCGGTACCGCGGCGCGGTCGTGCACACCATCGAGACCAACTACCGCAGCGTCCCGGAAATCCTCGATCTCTCGAACGCCGCCATCCGCGCCAACATCGGCCGCTTCGAGAAAGACCTCCACTCATCCCGCGAAACCCTCGGCGTGAAACCCGCGCTCGTCCCGCTGCCCAATCCCAACACCCAGGCCGCCTTCGTTGCCCAGCGCATCCTCGAACTCCGCGACTCCGGCATGCCACTCGGCGAAATGGCCGTGCTCTACCGCGCCCACTTCCAGAGCCTGGAAATCCAGATGGAACTGACCACCCGCGGCATCCCGTTCGTCATCACCAGCGGCCTGCGCTTCTTCGAGCAGGCCCACATCAAGGACGTCGCCTCCTTGATGCGCTTCGTCGTCAACCGCAAGGACGAAGTCTCCTTCCTCCGCATGGTTTCACTGCTCCCCGGCATCGGCCCCGGCTCCGCCGCCAAACTCTGGAACAACTGGATAAAATCCGGCCTCGCCGAAAACGAAACCCCACCCGCCAATTGGTCCGACCTCTTCCTCAAATTCAAAGTCCCCAGAAAATCCGCCAAACACTGGGAACAACTCTGCTACACCCTCGACGAACTCACTCCCGACGGCCAATTCGCCACGCCGTCCAACATGATCTTCTCCATCCTCGAAGGCGTCTATGACGACTATCTGACAGCCACTTTCGACAACGCCGACTCCCGCCACTCCGACCTCGAAAAACTCTCCGAATACGCCGGCAACTTCACCGATATCCTCGAGTTCCTCCAACAGCTCTCGCTCATGTCGTCCACCGACGGCGAGCCGACCTCTTCCTCTTCCACTGATCACCAATCACTGATCACCGATCATGACAAGGTCACCTTGTCGTCGATTCACCAGGCCAAAGGTCTCGAATGGCAGGCCGTCTTCCTCATCTGGCTCATCAATGGGCAATTCCCGAATGGTCGAATTCTGGAAGCGGACGACCAGGACATGTTGGAGGAGGAGCGGAGATTGTTTTACGTGGCGCTGACCCGGGCCAAGGACGAACTTTATCTGACCTACCCCATGATGAATCCAAAATCCTACACCGGGGATGTCATCTGCCGACCGTCCCAGTTCCTCGATGATTTTCCCCAGGACCTCGTCGAGGAATGGAATGTCGGCAACGACAACCCATGGTCAGACGACGAGCCGTTCTAGGATAGAGGCAGGAACGGCGCATTGGTTTGCGCCGCTCCTACCTCTATCCAGCCCAACCTTGCCTCGCCCCGAAATCCTGCTACTCTCCGCTTATGGCCACGCTCACCCAGCGCATCGTCAGCGAGATCGAAGCAGCGCCTGCGCCCGTCCAAGCGGAAGCTCTCGATTTCGTCCTGTTCGTGAAAGCGCGGGCCGGGACCGCTGCGATTCCCGGCTCCTCCGGCAGAATCCAACGCACGCCGGGCATCTGTGGCGGCGAGGCCTGCGTGGGAATGACCCGGATCGCCGTCTGGATGCTCGAAGAAGCCCGCCGTGCGGGCGTGGCCGATCTCGATCTCCTTAAAGACAATCCCGGTCTCAGCGTTTTCGACATCGAAGCCGCCAGTCAATACTTGGAAACCCATCGCGAGGGAATCGAACAGGGCATCGGCCTCAATCAGCAAGCCTGATGGCTTCATTCGATTCCAACGAGAGCTATCGCCCTGTAGCGTCGGTCTGTGACCGTCGCAGACTTTCCCCGTGGCAGGACCGCCAAAGAAATGCCGACGACAAGCGGATTTCCACCTCATCGGCTAGTCATTCTGAATTCTCTTCACTTCGAACTTCGATGTTCATCCCCCGCAACGACGCCGATCGGACCGCATTCGCCCACCGCATTCGCTCCTCGCTTGCCGCTTGCGGAAATCCGACCGGGCAATGGATCCGCATCGTCCGCCCAGCCCGGGGTTGAAATGTGAATCGGAGTCTCTGACTTCATACATCCATGAAACTCCATCCCTTAAAGAGAAAGCGAATCATCTGGACCCGCAACACCATCGCCATGCTCGGAACGATGCCAGATGCCGCCCTTGCCGGAAAACTACGCGTGGCGGTTGGCACCGTTCTCAAGAAACGCCGGAAACTCGGCATCCTGGCATCGCGTCCTCCCAAGTCCATCGAGTGGACCCGTGACATGATCGCCACGCTGGGTCGGATTCCCGACCGCGAGTTCGCCAGAACTTACGGGATGAACGTTCTCACCGTTTACAACAAGCGGCTCGACCTCGGCATCCGCTGTTACGCCCGCAAATCCAAAACCTGGCACTACTGGACGAAAAAGGAAATCGCCCTCCTGGGAAAAATGCCGGACGGGGAGGTCGCCATCAGAGCCGGAATCCACAAAGCCTCCGTCGCTTGGAAACGCGGCAAACTCAACATCCCGCCCTTCACCACAAGGCGTCCGAAAAAACTTCTCACCGACTGGACCCGCAAGGAGATCGCCGTCCTTGGAACCATGACCGACGCCGCAGCCGCAGCCGCCCTCGACCTAGCACCCTCGGCCGTGCGCCTGAAACGCATTTCCCTCGGCATCCCACCTTTCGGCCGATCCTCTTCCCACTGAAAATCGAAAACCCGTCCCGGCGAAACAACGCGAAGACGGGTCGTCAATCGTTATCCGAGAAAGTAAAATAGGATTTCACGGATTATCAAAGAGTTGAATGAATTCCGAGAGCCACCCGCTGAGTTGGTGGATGAGTCCGCGCCCTGAAAGGTGTGCCGGAAACGCCGGCTTCACCACGGACACCCCGCCTCCTGCGAACCCATTCCACGGTCGAATCCAATCTGCCAAACATTGAAATCCAAGGACTGGCCCGGACGCCTGACACACGTTCCGAAAACCATCTATCAGAACAAAATGTGAGACTGCGGGAACTGACTCCAGAGACGGGGTGAAAATCCCATACGGCAGAGATTCGCTTTTGGCGGGAGGCTCCTGGAACCGCCGTTGGGCAGGACCGTAGTGAAACCCAGCATTGAGGATAAAATAATATCTAACAGTAAGGTCTGGTTCAAGGCTGCCCCAAATTGAAGCGAACAAGCTCAAGAGTTGGCTGCGGTAGGATAAGGACATTGATTTCCTTCGCCCCGCCACCGTCTACAAGGAGGGTGTGGATCTTGGTGGTCCCGCCCGAACTGGATGTGAAATAGCGCACGTGTGCCGAACTGGATCCCTTGCGACGGAACTGGACATAGTTAAAAATCCCAATGCCGCCGTGTTTGATGTAAGAAGCGGCTTTCGGAGACTCGCAGGTGAACTGAACCGCGACGACTTGGTCCCAGCCATCGGTGACGACATACATCCGGTTGAATCTACCGCCCGCGGCCCCGACCTTCCTCGTGAAATCGCCGTCGTAGGAATGATAGAAAAAGCTGCTGTGTGGGAAACCGGGCATTCCCACCTGAACCCGGGAGGTGTTCGCGCGGAGGCTTTTCACTTCTGCGACGGATTCCACAAATTCTTTCAGTGGACAAAGCCATGGCTTGCCGCAGATCGTAGATCCGACTCCAAAACCCTTGCAAAGATCAGGACGGAACTCCGAGGCCGTATGGTTGGCTTTCAGTCCCAGCACCTTCCGGAAGTCGGCACTGGCCTCCTTGTATTGTCCACTCTTGATCCAGGATGGGTCGAGGTGCACACGCGCAAACTTGCCGGGGCTTTCGAACCACTCTGCCTTCACAAGATTGGTTCGACTGATTTCCCGGTGGATTGCGTCATCAAGAAACCTGGAGTTTCCGGCATCCGGTCTGGCCATCGTCTTGAGCAACGATGCATACCTGTCACAGAGACTGATGACGTCCTCGCGGGAATCGGTTCTACGAAGAAGATTGTCAAACTTCTGAGTGGATTCCCAAAATTTCTTTAACGCGGTGGGATCCTCAGTAGCTGACGCGGCAGGGCCAACGAGCATCCCAACCGCAGCGAGCGGCATAACGCCCCTTTGGATAACCCAAGACCTAAGAGCATGCATGGAGAGCGTCTGTCAAAGTTCGGATTCTTTTGAACTGCTGGGAAATTGCTCTCTGCGAAAGGCCCCTGAAACAGCGGCAGGGCCGGACCGGAGGGCGGGAAAATGGGGGTTGCGGGGCAAGAGGGGGGAGGATGAATTGAAAAGTGCGGAGTGAGCCGTGAGCAGAGAAGAAAAAAGCGACTAAACTGCCGTGTGGTTGATGCCGTTGCTTGTTTTGGCAGTCACATTCATTCACCACAAGCGTAGCTTTCCAGACCGCTTTGCCAAGAATTCTTTTGGCTGCGGTTTTTTGGCGGATGGAATTCCTGCCTGTCAGGGGTATTCGAGAACCATCGTTCTGCCGTCGTGCAGTTGGATTTCAGGGGCTTTCCACGCCTGAGTTTGGTCGAGCCAGTCTGGGTCATCTGTGGGGTCAGTTCTCTGGTAGCAGTCCCGGCTAACAAGCATAGGCCCGGTCGGCGGACTCTTCGAGCGGCGCGTGATGTGAGGGGGAGGAGCATGGGGAGAGGTGGTGAAGAGTGCCGAGTGGACAGTGAGAAGTGAGAAGTGGGTAGGGGGAGAGATTGTTGATTTTGGATTGGGAAAAAGGTGGCGCGGTCTCGATGAGACCGCAGGAGGATGGATGGTCAATGGAGAGAGCCAGGAATGTCCTTCGGGCTCGGCTGGGGTGGCTCATCCGCGTGCGCTCTCATCGAGAGCGCGCCACCTTTGTCTGAGAGCGGACCACCTTTCTCACTGAAGGCGCGCCTACCGGGATGGGCTGGGATGTGGCGGAACCGGGCATGCCGGGGAAGATCGGGAATTGCCGATAGACCATCCCGAATACGGATAGAATATTTCCCGGAGCCTTCGTGGGAAGCAGAAAAGACGCGTAGGCGCAGAATGCCGATTTGATGGGTATTTAGAAAATGGGAGTGCAAGACGGCCCGCCGATCCGTGACTCGCCCCTGCGGCGGGCAAGTGGGCCATCCGCAGAGCGGGATCGCCTTACCGGGTCGCCATGCGATACCTCATCCAGCCTGGCTTCGAGTTCCTCGAAAGCGGCAAGTCCTCCCTCCCCCAACGCCCCGGTCGCAATGCCAGCTTGCCACCCCGTCCCGATGTTTTAGCTTCGCCAGCATGTCCATGCTTCGGGTTCAGGGGTTGTTTAAGGCGTTTGCGGCCATTCGTGCGGTGGACTCCATCAGCTTCGAGGTGCGCAGCGGCGAAATCTACGGCCTGCTCGGGCCCAACGGCGCGGGCAAGACCACTACCATCTCCATGATCTCCGGGCTGCTCCAGCCCGACGCCGGCGAAGTCGTCGTGGCCGGCACGCCATTCTGGTCCGATCCGCAAAAAGCCAAACGCGTCATGGGCGTCGTGCCGCAAGAGTTGGCGATTTACGAGGAACTCACCGGGCGCGAGAATCTGGAATTCTGGGGCCGCATGGCCGGCCTGAGTTCCAGCCTTGCGAAATCCCGCAGCGGCGAATTGCTCGAAGCGCTGATGCTCACCGATCGCGCGAAGGATCCGGTGAAAAACTACTCTGGTGGCATGAAGCGCCGGATCAATCTCGGCTGCGCGTTGCTGCACCGGCCGAAACTGCTTCTGCTCGACGAACCCACCGTGGGCATTGATCCGCAGGCGCGGCTGAATATCCTGGAACTCGTTCGCAAGCTCAGCGCGTCCGGCACGGCGATTCTTTACACAACGCATTACCTCGAGGAAGCTGAGACGCTCTGCCAGCGCATCGGCATCATTGATCACGGCCGATTGTTGGCCGAGGGCACGTTGAAGGAGTTGCAGGACCGGCTGGGTGGCGACCGCTTGTTCGTCTTGGAGGCCGACCTCAAGGACGCCGCGCCCGAGGCCTGGGATGGATTTCAACAGCGCTTTCGCATCATCCAGAAAACCGACCGCCAGTTGGTGGTGGCGGCCATCGGAACCCGTGACCCCTCCGAGTGCCTGAAGGATTTGCTCGCGCTGCCCGTCCATGTCGAAAACGTCACCCTCAAACGCCCCAGTCTGAACGACTTGTTCCTCCAGCTCACCGGGCGGGAACTGAGAGAATGACCTGGCAGCCCCCAATCCACCACGGAGCATGAACGCGGCCGAAACTCCCCTCACCCCGTCCCTCACCCCGTCTCATGGGGCGGGGATGGCCACAGGCCGGATGACGGGCTTCGGCCTGTTGCGCGTCCTGCTCGCCAAAGACCTGCGGCGGACGTGGCGGAATCCGCTCCCGCTGCTGATCAATCTGCTCATCCCACTCGCAGTCACCGCGTTGATCGGCCTGGTGTTCGGCGGCAAGCCAGCCGGCGCGCAGGGGCGCATCCGTTTTGCGCTTGTGGACGAGGATCAGACGATCCTGACGGATTTTCTCAGAGGTGCCGCGAACCAACGGCTGGGAGCCAGGCATCTGGAACCCGTGATAATGGACCGCGCCGAGGCGTTGCGCCAGATCAACGCCAACCGGATCAGCGCGATCGTCATCATCCCGGCTAACTTCACCCGCGATTATTTCGCCGGCCGGGAAGACGTGGAACTCGAACTGATCAAGAATCCGGCGCAATCCATGCATCCCGCCGTGATGGAGGAATTGCTTGGCGTGGTCGTCACGGGATTGAATGCGGTCTCCCGCAACTTGCAGTCCGAGTTCCCGGACTGGCAGATGCTGTTTGACGGCAAGGGCGATTACAAGCAAGCGGCGGCGCTCATCGAACGCGCCGGCGACAAACTCAAGCTCGTCAGGAAATTCATTGATCCACCGCTGGTCCATTACGAAAGGGATGCGCCCGTGCAGCCGGGGCGGCACAGTCCCGAGACCGCCGCCTCCACCGGGGGCGTGCCGAGGAAAAGCGATCCCGCGTCCGGCGTCTTCACTTACCTGCTGACCGGCATGTCCGCCATGTTCCTGTTGTTTCTCGCCAGCAACGCGATGACCGACCTGCACCGTGAAGTGCGCCTCCGCACCCTGGCACGCTACCATAACTTGCATCAACAACTGACGCTGTTCGTCGCCAGCAAGGTTGGGTTCGCCGTGGTGGTCCTGGCGGTCTGCAGCGCCATCCTGCTGGCAGGTGGAGGATTGATTTTCGGCATCGTCTGGCAACGCCCCGGAGCACTAGCGGCGTTGGCGCTCGGTTATGCGTTTTTTGCCGCGGGACTGATGGCCACGCTGGTGGCGCTGATACCCGACGAACGCAAAGCAAACGCGCTCAACACGGTCGTCAGCATGGGACTGGCGCTGGCTGGCGGCTGCATGTTTCCCCCACAAGGTCTGCCCGCTTTTTTGCGCGACCACCTGACGCCGCTGCTGCCGACCTATTGGTTCGTGGACACGGCCCGCACCCTCCAATACAGCGACGGGTCGGTCGCGTGGATTCCCGCACTGGTCAAGTTGATCGTCCTCAGTGTGGGCCTGCTCGCGCTGGCCGCGCTGCTGTTCCGCCGCCAACTCAAGACGGGAGCACGCGCGTGAAACACATTTTCGACATCGGCCATAACGATCTGCGGCTCTTCATGAAGAGCAAGGCGGCCTTGATCTGGCTGTTCGCCGTGCCGCTGGCCTTCACTTATTTCATGGGCTTCGCCATTCGCGGGCCGGGAGATCCCCACAACCACAGGCCGCCGGTGTTGGTGGAAAACCACGACACGGGTTTTCTGGGCGAGGTGTTTCTTGATCAACTCGACCCCCAGGGCGTGTGGCTGGCAAACCCGAGCGATCAGGAATCCGCCGCGTGCACGATCCGGATTCCCGCCAACTTCACAAGCCGGGTGCTGAGCGGCGAACAAAGCAAGGTGGGCTTCTTCACACGCAGCGGCCCGGCTGAAGGGGATGCCGCCATCATCGAAGTGCGCCTTGCGCGGGCCTTGATCGCGATGAACAGTCACCTGCTAGAGGCCGCCGGCCAGACGAACTCGCCGGCAACCCTCACCGAGGCACAACTCCGCGCCGTGATGGAGAAACCCAGTCCCGTCAGCCTCAAGTCAACTTTTGCGGGACGCCAACCCGTTCCCTCCGGGTTTGATTTTTCGCTGCCGGGCAATCTGGTGATGTATCTGATGATGAACCTCATGATCTTCGGTGGTGCCGGCATGGCAGCGGACCGGCGCAATGGTGTGATCCGCCGGCTGATGACGCATCCGGTCACCAAACTCCATCTGGTCATGGGCAGGATCTACGGACTCATGTTGCTGGGGACGGTGCAAATCGTCTTCTTCCTCGTGGTGGGCAAATACCTCCTGGGCGTCAACCTCGGCGCCAATCTGCCGGCGGTGACGCTGACCTTGCTGGTGCTTGCCTGGGTCGGCAGTTCCTTCGGCGTGCTGGTCGGGTCGCTCTTGACCGCCGATGACCGGGTCACGGCGGTTTGCGTGCTGGTGAGTCTGTTGATGGGAGCGTTAGGCGGATGCTGGTGGCCCTTGGAAATCGCGCCCCCGGCCATGCAGAAGCTGGCGCTCTGCCTGCCGACCGGCTGGGCGTTGAAGGCGCTGCACCAAGTGATCAGCTTCGGCAGCGGTTTTGAGGCCGTGCTGCTGCCGCTGGGCGTGCTGCTCGGTTTCGGGGCCGCCGCCAATCTGCTGGCGGCACGCTGCTTTAAAAACTGATCACCGCATCGCTGCGCTCTTGGTGTGATTGCGTGGCTTGAGCAGGTCACAGCCCTCGCTATGCGAAATGGCTGTCACTGCGTTTGAAAAATCCCGGATTAAGAAGTGCCAATCCCGCGTGCCGAAACTTCCTTCCCATGAGAAACGGTGCAGCGTGGGCATGCCGTGGCCAACGGTTGTCTCCTTGCCGCAGTGAACCGCTGCGGCAGCCATGCGGGCACCAAATTCCGGGGCGCTTGTTCATCGCCAATCCGTATGCGGAAATCGTCGCGAAAACCCCCACCGCAGAGGAAAAGATCCTCTCGCACGCCATCGAATTCCAAACAAGCCCCGTTTCACGCCATCCGGTCCGGCCACCGGCTTTTTCAACGGCCTTCAACGCGAAAGCAATTTCCCAGCAATCAATTGAAAATTGCAATCAGCGGGCGGTGGTCCGAGGCTTTGGACCAGTCCGGATCGTCGATGATGTGGGAGGCTTGGAAGTCCACCTCGGACCGCAGGGCGCGGGAGACCGTGATGAAGTCGATGCGCGAGTATATGTCGTGGAGCGCCCAGTGATGGGTCCAGGCGTGACCCCGGGTGTCCTTGAGTGGAAGAGCGGTCAGGTAATGCGGATCATTGTAGCTTCCGGTCACGGTTTTAAACGTCTTGGTCGGCCGGGTGTCGTTGAAATCGCCATTAACCACCAGACGGGCCTCACCATCCGCCTCGAGGATGGTGTCCACATGGCGGCGCAGGAGGCGGGCCTCATGGATCCGCATTTCCTCTTGATCGGCGTTTTCGATCGGGCGTTTGGATTTCAGGTGGACGCCGATAAAGCGGTAAGGCTTGCCGCGGGCCTCGATGGTGGCATCGAGGATCCCGCGGTTGATGTCGAAGGTCCGACCTTGCAGTTGGAAATCCGTTTCGGCGGGCTTCGCGGTGGCGGTGATGGGAAAGCGGGACAACAATCCAAGGTGGCGCACGGGATCGGAGCCACCGGTGTAATGCGAGTGCGGTAGATCGAGGCCGGCGGCCTTGAGCGAGTCCTGGATTTCCGCAAGGTCACTGGCTTCGCCAATCTCACACAGGCCGATCACGTCAGGTGCGTTTGCGACCAGCAATCCGATTGCCGACTGTTTTTCCGGTTCCGGCTTGGGCGAGTTCTTCAGGGTCCGGTTGTCGACGAATCGGTCCATCGTCAGCCAGTTCTCGACATTGTAGGCGATGAAGCGGAGTCCCTCGGTTGCTTGCCCCTCAGCCGGGCTGGGGGCGGGGGATGGTTTTTCGGGTTCCGCGGCAGTTACGGCTGCCACCGGCGTCTGTGCCGGTGCGGATGGCACCGCGACCACAGGTGCTTCCGTGCCCGGCATGTCCCAGTCCGGAGAACCGGCTTTCTTCCCACAGGAAACCACGCCGAGCACCAGCAAGGCACCCAGCACGAATCGACTTCGCCAGGAAGCGCAAGCGGTCAGCGAGCGGGACGAAAAGTTCGGAGACATTGGCATCAGGAATCCTGGGGCTCCTTGCCGGGAGCGTCCTTGACGCGGGCATCGGTCTCAGCGCGGGTGATTTCCTTCTCGAAATCCTCCCGGGCTTTTTTGAATTCTCCCATGCTTTTCCCGATGCCACGGGCGAGCTCAGGCAGTTTTTTCGCTCCGAAGAGCAGCAGGATCACGACGAAGATCATGATCATTTCAGGCATTCCGATGGGTCCCATGAGTTGGAGTGGTTGTTGGGGGTAGGATAGGTGCGAATCCGCAGGCTTGCAAAGAAATTACCCGTCGGCAGCGGAAATCCTTGCAACGACCGTGCTGCAGTCTCGCGCGGGCTGTGGTTCCGGCCCGGGGCCCGCTTCGCAGTCAACGCTTCCGGCGCTTGGCCAGCAGGAGGATCCCGATCAGGCCGAGAGCCGCCGCCGTGGCTTTAGGAATAGCGTTCCAAGCGGTGGCTCGGACGCCCACGCCATCGCCCGCAGCTGGCAGGCTGGGTGGAAATGACCGGGGTGGAGGCAAGTCGCCCGAGGCAGGCAGCTCTTTCCCGCCGCCGTCCGCCATGAAATCGCCCTCACGATGCAGGGGTTTGGGGTCGTCCAAGATGATGTTCACTGGTTCGGGCGGGTCAAAATCCGCTGTTGGAGCGAAGTGTCCACCGGCGTCGGGATAACCTGAACTGACAACGAGGGTCGAACCCAACCCGTGTTCGAAAATTATCTCGCCATAGCCCGGGACGAAGATCGCCCGCGGGCTCTGCACGAACTCGCCGGCCGAATGGCCCGCAAAATCAAGCGTGAACGCGTGGCAGCCGGGTGGCAGGCTCGCGAGCAAGGCCATCAGAGTTGTGGTCTTCATTGGTGGCGGCGGGAAACGGACGGACGCAGGATGCGCGGATCTCAATTCGGTTTCAAGTCTAGCGGGTCATGCGGTTCTGGCGCGAGATGATGAGGGTGGAGACGATGCCGCAGCCAATCACGATACCCAGCAGGATGTAGCCGCAGTATCGTTGGGTTTCGAGGTGGCCCGCCGGCTCCATGTAGGCGAGACTGGTGGCCGGGGTTCCCGCGACCCACGGCAAAGGCTTCTTGAGGGCGAGGAAAACAATCCGGGTTTCCTTGTTGCGGTAATCGTTGCGGAAGGTTTCCGCCTCGCGCACCAGCAGGTCGATCCGCTCGTTGACGAAGAATTCCGACGCAGGGCGGGCTTGCGGGTCTTCATCGGGCCACACTTTCATGGTCTCCACCTCGATCCGGGTTCCCGAAACGGCCATGCGCCGGATTCGCGAAACGAGCGCGGCGGCCTCCGCCTTGTTCGAGGCCCCGGCGGCAAGCAGGCGCCGCAGGCCCTCCTTGGCGAGTTCGAACTCCTCGGTGGCCCGTGGACTCATCGGCTCGCCCGGCTGGCGGACGCGGTCGATCTTGCGCTGAAGCCGGATGCGCTCGACCTCGAAGGGATTTCTAACAGCCTGGGAGACGGTCATCGCCTCGTAAGCATAACGCAGCGGCATTACGGTCGCTGGCACCGGCACGCCGCCGCGTTCGCGGATGTCCCGGGCGTGCTGGAAGAGCCCGCGGTTCATTTCGCGGTAGGGGACCAGTGCCCCTGCAAGCAGCATTTGCGGCACCAGCAGCAAGGGCACGGCGGTGAGCGCGGCGCGCTCGGTCTTGACAATCGATGAGACCACCAGGGCCATGGCAGTGCCGGTCCATGCGGTGAGCGTCATCCACAGCCAATGGTAGGCGAGCATGCCTTCGATTTCGAGGAAGTGGTTGCCCACGATCAGATAGGTCAGACATTGGACCGCCGCGACCAGGCCGAGAGCCGCGAATTTGGCGATCACATACGAGGCGGCGCCGCGCTGGCAGTTGCGCTCGCGGCGCAGGATCGGACGGTCGCGCAGCACTTCGGTGGCGCTGTTGGTCAGGCCGAGGAACATCGCCACCGTGGCGCTCAGAAACAGATAGGCAGGAATGTGCAGCGCGGTCGCGAACTGATAGGAGCCCTCCGGCGAGGAGCGCAGCGTGATGGCGATCAAGGCGGCCAGAAGCGGCGCCTCCAGGCAGGTGCTGTAGATGGTGCCGCGGTTGCG
>JBGSUP010000352.1:0-2408 GCA_041753485.1 Akkermansiaceae bacterium | reverse complement strand
GGGCGCTTGAAAGACGCTGCCGCCCCCGGTCGGATCGGAAAGACTTCCGAAAACCTGTTGGGGCATGCCGAATGAATTGCTGTCAGTCAAGCAGCCGTGAACCTCGCTGTCATGATCAAAAATCCGTTCATTTCGCCCCCCGCTCCCCTGCCCTCTTGAGATCTGCGGCGGAATATGGTTGTGGAAGGATTGAGGTGAAGTCAAAGCAAGTTGCTTTCACGCCACATAAGAAGAACCACGCAAGGATCAGGGCTTGGACGATGGCGCAATGCGGCAGGCTGTGGGGCCGTGCATGACTGCGGATTGGACCCGTTTTTGTGCCTTTGGTGATTTTGGTGGTTTCTCCTCCGGGGTCCTGGTTTTCGACTCGGATCTCGCTGGGGAAACCGTCAAGGCAGGCAAGATGCCTGTTTTCCAATACAGGCTGGAAGCCTATCCTGCCGTTTCCCGATCGTGGGTTTAGCGGCTGTCTAACTGAAAAACTTGGCCGGAAGTGTGTGGCAATTCGTGATGAAGGAAGCGAATGAAGGCAGCCACGCGGTCGCAGGTATTGAAGCGTCCCAGCGCGTGGTCGGCGAGAATTGCGGCGCGGCGGGGTGTGGTGACGGTTTTGGTCATGGGAGTTTCGAGAAAGCCAGGAAGAATCGCATTCACGCGGACACAGAAGGGGCCAAGGGATCTGGCGAGGTCGCTGTTTAGGCCTAACAAGGCGGCTTTTGCGCTGGCATAGGCAGCTTGTCCTGCTGGCGGATGCAGGGCCGAGAAGCTGGAGATGAAAATGATGTGGCCCTGGCGGCGGTCGCGCATTCCGGGAATCACGGCCCTGGCGCAGGCGGCGGCTCCGGCGAAGTTGACCATCCAGGTTTCGTCCCACGCGTTTTCGGCAAGCCGTGCGAGTGGCGCGTCACGCGTAATTCCCGCCGCACAGACCAGCAGATCGACACGCCGGTTGGCGAAATAGCCTGCGATGGCCGCCGGATCCCGAACATCGAGCTCATGGCTGCCAGGTGCTGCAATGGTCCGGCAGGTGTCCTGCAATGCGATTGCAAGCGCACGAGCTAGGAAACCGGTTCCTCCGGTGATCACCACCTGCTGCGTTTCGGGCTGCATCGCTAGCGGAGCATGAGGTGAATCGACGGCTGGCGACAAGGGTGTCGGCAAGCATGCTTGGGGGAATTTCCAAGAACCCGGGAAATGCTTGGGAACAACCTTGGAACAGCCGGGGAAAGGATTTGGGTGAGAGGCGGGAATGGCACTTTATCAGGAAGCCGCGCGGTTTCATGCCCAGGTTGTTCCAGCCGTGGAACACCCGGTTTGAAGCCGGGGAACGCAGGTTTTCGAGGCTTGTTCACACCATGAAGAAGAAGATCTTATGAGGTCAAAAATCACTTATTCATCAGAGGAATCCTAAAATGGAGCGGTGCCATGAGTGCGGGATGGCTGATGGGACCGGTCCCGGAACGAGGATGGTCGGACGAGCTCACAGGAGCATCAATGCCGGCTGCTCGACAAGTTTCCTGACCTCCGAGAGAAATTGGGCGGCCACAGCGCCATCGACGACGCGGTGGTCGCACGAGAGGCCCAGGTTCATCCGCAGGCCTGGAACGATCTGGCCGTTCTCGACGACGGGTTTTTCGATGGCGGCTCCCACCGAGAGAATGGCGGCTTGGGGTGGGTTGATGATGGCGTCGAAGGACTCGATGCCCCATGCGCCGAGGTTGGAAACGGTGATGGTGCCGCCGTCGAATTCATCGGGGCGGAGTTTCTTGTCCTTGGCGCGTGCGGCGAAGTCTTTGACGGCGCGGGAAATCGCGAGCAACGATTTGGTTTCCGCCTCCTTGATGACGGGGGTGACGAGGCCGTCCTCGACTGCCACGGCCACGGAAAGGCCGATGTGGTTGAATTTGACGATGTGATCGCCGGCGAAGGAGGCGTTGATCGCGGGCACGGTTTCCGCGGCATTGATGACGGCCTTGAGGATGAAGTCGTTGACGGAGTATTTGTTGCCGTGGGTTTTTTCGGCTTGGTCGTTCACTTGCTTGCGCAAGGTCATGAGCGGCGCGGCATCCACCTCCACGTGAAGGTAGAAATGCGGAATGGTGGTTTTGGAGGTGAGCAGGCGCGAGGCGATGACTTTGCGCATGGTGCTGAGCTCGATGGTTTCATCGCCCGTCTTGACGACGGGAAGGATGGCCTGTGCGGTCGGTATTGGTGCAGAGGCAGGGGCAGGGGCTTGCGGCGCGGCCACTTTGGTTTTGATCGAGGCGGTAAGGGCGGCTGCCGCCGTGGCCTCGGCCGAGGGCTTTGCCGGGGAGCTTGCTGCAGCCTCGACATCGCTGCGGGTGATCCGTCCGGCGGGGCCTGAGCCTGCCACGTTGGCGAGAACGACACCAAGTTCGGCAGCCACC
>JBGSUP010000351.1:0-12259 GCA_041753485.1 Akkermansiaceae bacterium | reverse complement strand
GGAGAAATTACGGGTCAGCTCGGTGGACATGGGTATCGAATCAGAAATGAATGGCGTGGCCTTCGGCAGCCAGGGTAGCCTCATGGATCACCTCGGACATCGTGGGATGGGCGTGGATGGTGGAGTGGATTTCCTCGGCGGTAAGTTCTTGATCAAGCGCCAAGCCCATTTCCGCGATGAGTTCGGTGGCGTTTTCGCCAATGATGTGGGCACCGAGCAACTCGCCATGTTTCTTGCCGTAGAGCAACTTCGCGAATCCTTCCGGCTCACCGGATGCGATTGCCTTGCCAATGGCGACAAACGGGATCTTGCCGACCACGTATTCGACACCTTCTTCCTTGAGGGCGCGTTCGGTTTTCCCAACGGATGCGACCTGCGGATGACAGTAGGTGCAGCCTGGGAAATTGGTGACTTTACGCGGTTTGTGACCTTCGATGTAGAGACCTTCGACGGTCTGCACGGCTTCGAACGACGCGGTGTGCGCCAACCACGGCGGGCCGGTGATGTCGCCCGCCGCATAGACGCCGGGGATGGAGGTCTCGTAGCGGTCGCCCACTTGGATAAAGCCGCGTTCAGAAAGCGCGGGCTGCATTCCGCCGGGCAGCACCGGCTGGATGCCGATGGCCACCAGACAGACATCCGCACGGATCGTGCCGTTCTCCTTGGGTCCGTCGAGAGTGAGTTCGACATGGGTTCCAAAGTCGGACATCGCGGTGATCTTGGTATTGGTGAGGCAGCGGATACCCTGCTTGATGAGGGATTTTTCCAAGGCATCGCCCACTTCGTCGTCCTCCACGGGCAATACACGCGGCAGCATTTCCACGAGGGTCACCTTGGTTCCGAAGGCGTTGTAAATGTAGGCGAATTCCACACCGATGGCACCCGCGCCGATGATGATCATTTCACGGGGCTGGACGGGCAGGGTCATCGCCTCCTTCGAGCCGATCACCGAAGTGCCATTGAATGGCAGCGGCGGCAGGCCACGGGATTTGCAACCGGTGGCGATGAGAATGTCCTTGGTCTCGAGAATCGACTGGCTGCCATCGGATGCCGTCACACCGACTTTGCCGGTGCCCTCGATCGAGCCAAAGCCGCGCACGTAGTCGATCTTGTTTTTCTTGAAAAGGAACTCGATTCCTCCTGCGAGCCGGTCCGAGACCTTGCGCGAACGCCCGATCACCGCCGACCAATCGTAGGAAAGACCCTGGATTTGCAGGCCAAACTCAGCGGACTTGTGGATCAGCGTCTGATAGAGTTCGGCGTTCTTGAGCAGTGCCTTGGTGGGGATGCAGCCCCAGTTGAGGCAGGTGCCTCCGGCGCGGTCGGCTTCGACACAAGCGACGGATTTTCCGAGTTGGGCGGCGCGGATGGCGGCGACGTAGCCGGCAGGCCCGCCACCAATGACAATGAGATCGTAGGCCATGGAGGTTGAGGAGAAGAGGTTTGCGCCGGGAACCTGTCGCGATGGCAGTGGATTGTCAAAGATGGAAAAGCGGGAAAACGGCGGCCTTGATTGTCATTGGCCGATTTTCCAGAGTGTCCGCGTGCGCAAGCCCTCTTCCAATCTGATGATCCTGCTCACGCTTGCCGTCGCCGCAGGGATCGTGGGTGTGGTGTTGTGGCGAGTCGGAGAAGAGCCGCCCGCCGCGCGCATTGGATTCCAAGACGCGGATGCGCCGCTGGCCATGCCGAAACGTGGCGCGCCCGATCACCGCTTTCATTTTCTATCCGCCTGGCAGACGGCGCAAATCCCCCGCGCGATGCGCTTTGATCCGCCACTCGGTTCCGAACACGGCGGTCTTGTTTACAACGCCCAAAAATTCTGGGAGATGAATGAAAAACGCGGCGGTCACCATACTGGCGACGACCTCAACGGCATCGGCGGCATGAACACCGACCTGGGCGACCCGGTCTTCGCCACGGCCGACGGACTTGTGCTGTATGCCGGCGAACCCTCGCCCGGCTGGGGCAATCTTGTCGTCGTCGCCCATCTTGCGCCGGACGGGCGCACACTGCACTCGATGTATGCGCACTTGGACCGCATCGACGTCGCGCGCGGCGCGCTGGTGGCGCGGAGAGGCAGGATCGGCACCGTTGGCACGGCGAATGGTTACTATCCGGCGCACCTGCATTTTGAAATGCGTGCCAGCGATGGCGTGGATATCGGTGCCGGATACGCGATGTATCCGCTCAACCGCCTTGATCCGCTGGCCACGGTAGCATCCCTGCGCAATGCGATGCCGGACGCGCTCTCGCCATCGCCACTGGCCAGAGCTCTGGCCACCGCCAGCAAGTCATGGACGGCAATGGAGATCCAAGGCGCGGAGAAATTTTCCGAGCTCCCTCCAAATTGATGAGCGGCGGCGTGCCATCGTCGGGCGCCGCTTCCATTCAACTCTCGAATACGCCGCCGCCGAGCAGGCGGCCGCCATCGTAGAAGGCGCAGATCTGGCCGGGTGCGATCGCCCGCTGGGGACGTTGGAATTCCAAGCGGACACGTCCGCCAGCGAGCGGCCGCAGGAGTGCCGGTTCCGCCCTCGCCCGGTAGCGCGGCTGGGCCTCGATCCGGCGTTTTTGATCGAACGGCTCATTAAGCGCCGTGAGCGTGCCGACGGTGCATTCGCGGGCGTAGAGTCCCTCCGCATCCGGGCTGTCCCAGCCGACGATGAGGCGGTTTTTTTCCGGATCCTTGCCGACCACGACGTAGGCCATGCCTTCGCGCGGCGAGGCGACGCCGTGGCCTTTGCGCTGGCCCAGGGTGTAGAGATGGAGCCCATGGTGCGCGCCGAGCACCTTGCCGGAAACATCGACGATTTCTCCCGGTGAATCCGGCAGATAGTGGCGGAGGAAATCGCTCATTTTCACCCGGCCGAGGAAACATATACCCTGGCTGTCCTTTTTTTCCGCCACGGGCAGCTGGAAGCGCCGGGCGACCTCGCGCACCGCGGGCTTGAGCATTTCGCCCGTCGGAAACAGCGCGTGCGCCGCCTGCCATTGGGTCATCAGCGAGAGGAAATAACTCTGGTCCTTGTTCGGATCCGCGCCCCGCAGGATCGCCGCGGAACCATCCGTCAGATTCCGCCGCCGCGCGTAGTGGCCGGTGCCCACGAACTCGAATCCCTGCGCCAGCGCGTAATCGAGAAAGATGCCGAACTTCATCTCGCGGTTGCACCAGACGTCCGGATTGGGCGTGATGCCGGAGCGGTAGCCCTCGACGAGGTAATCGACGATGCGCTCGCGGTAGGAATCGATCAAGTCGATCACCCGGAACTCGATGCCCAGGGTTCTCGCGACGGCGCGGGCATCCTCGATGTCCCGTTGCCACGGGCAATCGCCGGGGATGCCCTCGTCATTGATCCAGTTCTTCATGTAGCCGGCGGCCACCTCGTGCCCTTGCTCCACCAACAAGGCGGCGGCCACCGCGCTGTCCACGCCGCCCGAGAGTCCCACCAGCACCTTCGCCATGGGGGGAGCTTGAATCAGGACCGCCCGGGCGTCGAAAACAATTCGCTGACAAGCAGCGTGAAGCAAGCTAGCATCCGAGCATGAACGAGTTGATCGAATCCGGTGACCCGCGTGCCAAGGTGGTGGGAAAGCGCAGGCCGCCGAGAGCTGGAAGTGAATCACTTCAAGCAGCAGCCGCACTCAATCTGCTGGCCACTCAACTCAGACGCCGGCCTTTTCGGGCGAAACACGGAGTCTATCGATTTAGAACCCATGAGGAGGCGGATGAATGGATGATGAATCTTCAGCTTCGTTAGATGAGACCAGGCCGCCCTCCGACGAGGATCTGGCACGTCTTGCAGCAAGACTCAATGAACTGGGGGCGGAGTATGTCGTCATCGGTGGATTCGCTGTGATCAACGCCGGTTTCGCCCGCAGCACCATGGACATCGACCTGTTGGTGGATTGCTCCGCCGAAAACGATGCGAAGATCCGGGAAGCTCTGAAGATTCTTCCGGATCAAGCGGTTCTCGAGTTGGAGCCCGGTGAGATTGATCGTTATAGCGTGGTCAGGGTATGCGACGAGTTCACAGTGGATTTGATGGCAAAAGCCTGTGGATTGCGTTACTCCGATGTGAAACACTTGATAGAGTTTCGGGATTATCTCGGAGTCAGAATACCCTTCGCATCGCCGGCGTTGCTGTGGAAGACCAAGCAGACGTTTCGCGAGAGGGACGCATGGGATCGTGATTACCTCAAGAAGCTGCTGATCGACCGCGGCGAGTGGCCGGTGGTGTGATAGGAGCGGAGCGCGGACTTCAGTCTGCGTGGACGATTCCGTTTCTTCAAGCGGGCGGACTGAAGTCCGCGCTCCGTTCCGGGGCTCAGAAATTCCGGACGTCGTCCTTGTTGTTGGTCTGAGTCATGGACGGATCCTCGGGTTTGGTAAGACCGTCCTTGCCCTTCGACCAGAGGTCGAAATCCGGGTTCTGGGCGCTGGTACCAACGCGATACAGGTAATTGTTGTTCCACGGGTCGAGGATCGGCAAGTTGGCACTTGGCGTGGTGGAGGTAGCGGGGGTCACCCAGCCCTGTTTGCTGTTTCGGGGATCGAGCTCCGGCAGATAGATTTTGGTCGCCTTGGTGCCTTTCGGATCCGAACGTGCCGGATTGTTCGAGTATTCGTAGCCTTGGTAAAACAAGGCGGTGTAAAGTACCTTGCTGGAGTCACCACTGGCGGCAGTCGCGGTGGAACCGCCAAAGTCGCCGGTAGTTCCAGGGTAGCTACCCATGTCCAGCTTGTATTCCTCGATCGCCTTGGAGAGCAGGGCGATCTGGACTTGAGCCTTGTTGCGGGCCTGCTTTTCATTGACGTAGCCCATGCCTCCAATCACGAGGCCGGCGAGGATGACGATGATGGTGATGACCGCCATCAGTTCGATGAGGGTGAAGGCGGCGGAGTGGCGGCGGGCTGGGGTTTTCATGGCGGTGGGTTGAACCTAATTTCCGGTTAAGAAACCACGGATTACACGGATTTCACGGATTTTCTGAGATTGCAAACATCCGAGTGGGTTGGATTGTCGATTGATGATTGTTGATTTTTGAGGGCTGATTGGATTTTGAGCAGTCGTTCCGGCAGATCAAAAATCGAAAATCGTCAATCATCAATCGTCAATCAAACGGGCAGGATGCCCGGGCCTCGTGGCTCACTGGTTGCCCATGGTGGAGATCATCTTGATCAGCGGCAGGAAGAGGGCGAACACGACCGAGCCGACAATGAGGGCGAGGAAGACGATCATGATGGGCTCGAGGATCGAAGTCAGGGCGGTGACGGCGTTGTCGACCTCGTCGTCATAGACATCGGCCACCTTGAGCAACATTTCCGGGAGTTGGCCGGTTTCCTCGCCGACGTCCACCATGGAGATGACCATGTTAGGGAACACGCCGGAGGCTTGGAGCGGAGTGACGATGGTTTCCCCTTCCTTGACGGCCTCGTGGACCTTTTCGATGGCTTGGGAGATCACGACATTGCCGGCGGTGTCGCGGGTGATGTTGAGGGCCTGGAGGATGGGCACGCCGGAGGTGACGAGGGTGCCGAGGGTGCGCGAGAAGCGGGAAACGGCGCTCTTGCGCTGGATGTCACCGAGGATGGGCATTTTCAGCTTCATGGTGTCGATGATTGAGCGGCCGCCCTTGGTGCGGCCCCACATGTTGAAGAAGAAAACGCCGACGCCGATGAGGATGAAGACGAAGACGATGTTGGGAACGATGAGCGGCCGGGCAAGGAAGAACTCGGAGGTGCCGAAGACGATTTTGGAAATCAAGGGCAGGTCCTGGTCGGTATTGGCGAACATTTCCTTGAACTTGGGCACGATGAAAATCATCAGGAAGACCAGAATGGCCACGGCGATGAACATGACGATCACCGGATAGACCATGGCGGAAACGATCTTGTTTTTCAGCTTCTGGGCCTTCTCCTGATACTCGGCGAGGCGGTTGAGGACGATTTCGAGCACACCGCCGAGTTCACCGGCCTTGACCATGTTGACGTAGAGCTTGTTGAAGATCTTCGGGTGCTGGGCGAGCGATTCGGAGAAGGTGGATCCACCCTGGACGTTTTCGGCGAGGGCGGAGACGGTGGCACGCAAGACGGGATTGGGCTCCTGTTTTTCCAGCACGGTGAGGCTGCGCAGCAAGGGCAAGCCAGAGTCGATGAGGGTGGCGAGCTGGCGCGTGAAAATCATCAGGTTCTTCGGCTTGACGTGCCCTCCGAGGTTGCTTTTCGAGGCCTTCGGCTTGGCCTTGGCATTGCGTTTGAGCGGCGGCACGGTCTTTGCACCCTTCTTTCCCTTGCCCTCCTCCTGGATCTGGGTGGGGTAGAGCCCTTTGGCGCGGAGTTGCTGGATTGCCTCCGCCTCGGTGGCGGCGGAGACGACGCCGTCGTTTTGTTCGCCTTTGGCATCGAGGGCGGAGTAATGGAAATTGGGCATGATTTTCGTGTGTTGGATTTGGTTTTATGGAATTTTCGGGCGGCTGTGAATCGGAAAGTTTCCGGCGTCAGGTATATTTGAGAACTTCCTCGATGGTAGTATTGCCGAGGTAAATGTTTCGCAAACCGTCCTCGCGCAGGGTGTTCATGCCCAACTCGACGGCCTTTTGTTTGATCACCACGGTGGGCGCGCGCGCGGTGATCAACTCGCGGATGGGATCGGTGATGTTGAGCAACTCATAGAGGCCGCGGCGGCCACGGTAGCCAGTCTGGCCGCAGGAATCACAACCGGCTCCGGTGAAGAACTGTTTGTCGCCAAGTTCATGGGCGGAGATGCCGAGCTGGCTGAGAATGGCCTCATTCGGTTCGTAAGGTGCCTTGCAGTCGGCGCAGATCGTGCGGACCAGGCGCTGGGCCAGCACCCCTTCGAGCGAGGCGGCGACCAGGAAGGGCTCGCAGCCCATGTCCACAAGCCGGGTGACGGCACCGGAGGAGTCGTTGGTATGAAGCGTGGAGAGCACCAAGTGGCCGGTAAGGGCGGCCTGGATCCCGATGGTGGCGGTTTCCTTGTCGCGCATTTCCCCGATCATGATGCGGTCCGGGTCCTGGCGGAGGAAGGCACGCAGGACACGCGGGAAATCCAGGCCAATGGCTTCGTTGATCGGGATCTGGATGATGCCGTCGATGTCATATTCGACCGGGTCCTCGGCGGTGAGGAGTTTGGAGTCGATGGTGTTGATGCGGCGCAGCGCGGCGTAGAGGGTGGTGGTCTTGCCCGCGCCGGTGGGGCCGGTGACGATGA
Organism: Akkermansiaceae bacterium; assembly: GCA_041753485.1. GTDB lineage: Bacteria > Verrucomicrobiota > Verrucomicrobiia > Verrucomicrobiales > Akkermansiaceae > Luteolibacter. The sequence continues at coordinate 5,024 of JBGSUP010000351.1, read as the reverse complement.
AGATGCCGTTGGGCTTCTCGATGGTCTCGGTAATGTAATTGTAGATGTATTCGGTGAGGCCGAGGTTTTCGAGCGAAAGGTTGACCGACGAGCGGTCGAGCACCCGCAGCACGATCGACTCGCCGTGATGGGTGGGCAGCGAGGAAACGCGCATGTCCACCTGCTTGTCGCCGACCTGCTTGACGATCCGACCGTCCTGGGGGACCCGGCGCTCGGCGATGTTCATGTTGGACATGACTTTCACACGCGAGAGGATGGGCAGCGCCAAATGCACCGGCGGCGGGGCCATTTCATAAAGCGCGCCATCGACCCGGTAGCGGATCTTGAAGTCTTTTTCGAAGGGTTCGAAGTGGATGTCGGAAGCCTTTTCCTTGATCGCCTGATACAGCACGAGATCGACGTAGCGGATGATCGGCGCGGAGTTGGCCTCGGATTCGAGATCCTGCACGTTGGTCGAGTCGCCGCCGATTTCAAACTGCGAGAGGATGTCCTCCATCGCCTTGCCTTCGCCGCCGTAGCAATCGTTGATTTTCGACTCGACGAGGTAGTCCGGGGCGACGACGACATGGATCTCGCGGCCAAGGGCAAAGCGGAGGTCCTCGACGGTCTGCGGGTTGAGCGGATCAACCAGGGCGACGGACAAGCCGGTTTCATCGAACTGGACGGGCAGCGCTCCATGGAGCCGGGCAGTGCCGGCGGGGACTAGGGCGAGCAGCGCCTCGGGCGGCGTCCAATTGCGGATATCGACCATCTGGGTGCCGAGCTCGGTGGCGACCAGCGGCCAGATGTCGTCGCGGTGTTGGATGACCTGGAAGTCGGCGAGGATTTCGGCGATTTCCTTGCCGCTTTGGTTGACCTCCGCGAGGATGTCCTGAGCGAGGGCCTGGTCGATGAGGCCGCGCGCTTCGAGGAGTTCGATGATCTGGTGATTGTCCATGGAACCGGAACGGTGAAAACGGGTGGGGGGTTTTAGATGCGAGGGTGGGGTTTCAAGCTCAATCGGCGTCCGACATGGTAGCGTGGACCACCTCGCTGCCGGAGGTCAAACCGGCCAGCACCTTGCGGATGCCATCCTCGCGGAGGGTGCGCATGCCGAGTTCACGGGCGCGGCGGCGGAGCTGGGTGGTGGTGAGGCCGGTGTTGATCATCTGGCGGACTTCATCGTCGATGAGGAACAGCTCGAAAATCCCCATGCGGCCCTTGTAACCATTGCCGCGGCATTTTTCGCAGCCGACGGGACCGAAAATCGTGGCTTCGGTCATGCGGGAGGCATCCAGCGAGAGGGCGCGCATTTCCTTGTCGGTCAGCACTCCGGGTGCCTTGCAGACCGGGCAAAGTTTCCTTACGAGACGCTGGGCGAGGATCGCGCGGACAGCGGAGGCGATGAGGAACGGCTTCACCCCGATATCGGCAAGGCGGGCGATGGCGGAGGGCGCGTCATTGGTGTGGAGGGTTGAAAAAACCAAGTGGCCGGTGAGCGAGGCGTTGATGGCGATGTTGGCGGTTTCCGCATCGCGGATCTCCCCGATCATGATGATGTTGGGTGCCTGGCGCAGCATCGCACGCAGGGCGGCGGCAAAGGTCATGCCGATGTCCGCCTTGACCATGACCTGGTTGATGCCCGGGAGTTCGTATTCGACCGGATCCTCGACGGTGATGATCTTCTTGTCCGGGCGGTTGATGACGTTGAGGCAGGCGTAAAGCGTGGTCGTCTTGCCCGAGCCGGTGGGGCCGGTGACCAGCAGGATGCCGTCCGGCAGGCCGAGCAGCCCCTCGAAAACCGTTTGGTCATCCGAGAAGAACCCCAGTTCCGGCAAGCCGAGCAGCAGCGCGGTCTTATCGAGAATCCGCATGACGATCGACTCTCCGTGATTTGAGGGCACCGAGGAAACCCGGAGATCCACCTCCTTGTCACCCATCTTGAGCTGGATCCGGCCGTCCTGCGGCAGCCGTTTTTCCGCGATCGACATGGTTCCACTCATCACTTTCAGGCGCGCGATGATGGCGGGCAGCAGCTTTTTCGGGTGGGTATCCACATGGATGAGCTTGCCATCGAGGCGGTAGCGAATGCGCACCGAAGTCTCCAATGGCTCGATGTGAATGTCGGACGCGCGGACGCGGAAAGCTTCGGAGAGCATCTGCAGCACCATGCGGATGATCGGCGCGTCGTCCTTGCTGTCACCCGCTTCGGCATCGCCCGTGGTCACCGTGAGCCCGCCGGAATCACCGGCAGCGGAGGCACTTTCAGCATTGTAGAACTGCCGGAGGTGATCCTGGATGTCCTGACGGGTCGCGCACACGAAATTGAGCTCGCGCCCAATGATGTGGGGCATGGTATCGAGGGTCTCGAAATCCAGCGGATCGGCAATGGCGATGGTCAAGGCCATGCCGTCATCCTCGACGGGAACCACGCGGTAGCGGTTGGCGGTGTCCTCGGTGATTGCCGAGGTGACATTCGGGTCGAAATTCATCTCGCTCAGGCGCACGAATGGAATGCTGGCATTCGTCGCCAGCGTTCGCCCGACATCGTCCTGCGTCAGCGCGGTGTGCGCCAACAAGTGCTCGACAATCGTTTCCGATCCGGAGAGCCCCCGGCGAGCGCTGGCGATTTCCTCAGCACTCACCATGCCGGCTTCGGCGAGCAATTCCGCGAGATAATCTTCGTTGGAGAACACAGGGCTGGGAGTCCTTGAAATTGGTTTACTTGAAATTGCATCTCGGGAGAGCTCGCCCGACCCGCATCTTTCGCAGGTTGGGCAAGCCTCCCGGCCGTTGTCAACCAGCCACATCACGGGAATTCAGGTTTTTTGTCGGCATCCGGGAATTCCGCGCCGGATGTAAACACCATGCCTATTCATCAGCCTGACGATGAATGGCATGGCCGAGCATTCGGCAAACCAGCCATTTTTCGAGCATGAGCGGCCAGCCCACCGAGTCCCCTTTGCCGGACAAACCGAAGCCATGGCCGCCTTCCGCGAAAACATGGCAGACCACCGGCACACGCTTTTCCGCGCAGCGTGCCGAGAATTCCAGCGAGTTGCGCACCGGGACCCCTCCATCATCCGCCGCATGCACCAGGAAACACGGAGGGGTTCGCAAATTGACGCGCTTCTCCGCGGAAACCAACGCATCGAGCGCCCGATCCGGGCTCTTGCCCAGCAGCCGCCGCCTCGATCCAGAATGCCCCCACGGCTCGCCCATCGCAATCACTGGATACACCAGAACCGCAAAATCCGGCCGACAATCGAGCGCATCGACTTCATCCGCCGTTTCCGCCGCCAGTTTTTCGTCCCACAGCGTGGCGCACATCGCCGCCAAATGGCCGCCGGCCGAGGATCCCATGACGCCGACCTTCAGCGGATCCACCTGCCACTCCCGAGCCCTCGCGCGGGTGACCCGGATCGCCCGGCGGGCGTCGATCAAGGGCACCGGAAACTGGAAACCGGCCGCGTCATTCCCGCTCACCCGGTATTTCACCAGCACGGCCACGATGCCGCGCGCGTTGAGCCACTTCGCATAGTCCCGCCCCTCATGCTTCATCGCGAGAAGCCGGTAACCGCCACCGGGGAAAACCACCACCGCGGCACCCGTGCGCTTCGCCGCCTGCGGCAAATGCACCTCGTATTGCGGCACCGAAGTATCCGTCAACCGCCCGCCTTCGCCTTCACTCTCGGCCACCACCGCTGGCACGGCACCGCCCGGAGCGTTTCCCGGCCACAGCGGCAGCCACCCGGCGGCTGCTGGCAACGGGACGGCCATCATCGCTAACAGAACGGTCTTGAGTGTCTTCACGCGGGAAACGACAGCGCGTGGCGCATCCGGCCGCAAGAACCAAGATGCACGCTGATCGAATGAGACCCCTTGCGCCATCCCCATGCCGCGGAACGACCTGCTTTTCCTTGCCCGCATCCGTCGGGCCAGCCAGTCTCCGCGCGTGGCGGACGAATTCGAACCAAATCCCATGGATGAATTGCTCCGGGCCCTCGACGCGGCCGATTGCTCCGCCGTGCTCGCCGCCGCGGAAGACATCCACTACGCCGACCTCGCCGCGCTTTACGAAAACCTCGACGACGACAAGCGCGACCTGCTGCTCAAGACCATCGGCCCAGAACTCGCCACCGACCTCGTCGCGGAACTTCCATACACCCTCATCGAGGACGCGCTGGGCCACTTCAAGCCCGCCCAGCTCCGGGTGTTGTTAGGCAACCTGTCCGACGACGACCGCGTGGACGTCTTCCAGGTCGTGAGCGAGGAGGCCCAGGTCCGCTTCTTCAGCCTGCTGGGTCCGCGCGACAAGGAGCTCACCCGCAACCTGCTCAAATACGACGAAGACACCGCCGGCGGCCGGATGACCACCCGCATCGGCCGGATCACCGCGGACATGTCGGTGAAACAAGCCATCACCGTGCTCAAGCGCGACCGCGAGGACACCGAAACCCTGGCCCGCATTTTCGTCGTGGACGAACAAGGCCGCCTCGTCGGGAAAATCCGCCTCCGCGATCTCGCCTTCAGCACCTGGGACACCCCCATCCACGACATCATGGAGGAGGCCGACGAATTCATCCTCGCCACCGCCGACCAGGAGGAGGCCGCCCGCACGCTTTCGAAATACGACCTCGTCGTGTTGCCGGTGGTCGATGAGTTCCACCACTTGTTAGGCGTTCTGACCTATGATGACGCCCTTGAAATCGTCCAGGAGGAATCCACCGAAGACATCGAAAAACTCGCGGCCATCAGCGGCGAGCAGTCCGAGGTTTCCTACCTGAACACCAGTGTGGGCCTGCAATACCGCCGCCGTGTCGCCTGGCTCGTCGGGCTGGCCTTCGTCTCCATCGCATCCGGCTATGTGATGTTCCGTTTCAGTGAGACCTTGGAAAAAGCCTTCGTGCTGGCCCTGTTCCTGCCGATGGTGGTGGCGGCCGGCGGCAACTCCGGCGGGCAGGCAGCCACGATGGTCATCCGCGCCATGGCGCTGGGCGAAATCAGCACCGGCAACGCCCTGCGCATCGCCTGGAAGGAAGCGC
>JBGSUP010000350.1:0-3360 GCA_041753485.1 Akkermansiaceae bacterium | reverse complement strand
CCGGGTCCGCCAGGATCTCCGCACGGCGCATGCGCATCGGCGCGAAAAAATCCCAGTAGGCATCGGCCAGCCGCTTCTTGAAATCGCCGTAACCAATCCCGCCCTTTGCGTGATCCGCCACCATCGCCTGAGTGTCGGCCTCACTGGCAAAAAGTTTGTAGAGCGCGAGAATCGTCGAGTTTTCCGTGGATTTCGGCACCTCCACCGGAGTGGAATCGGTGGTGATCTTCATGATGAGTTTTTTCAACGGCTTTTCCTCGCCGAAGATCGGCAGGGTATTGCCATAACTCTTGCTCATCTTGCGGCCATCCAGCCCCACCACCACGGCGCTGTCCTCGCGGATGATCGGCTCCGGCAGGACCACGGTGCCCTCGCCGAAGGTTTCGTTGAGTTTCACCGCGAGATCACGCGTCACTTCGAGGTGCTGCTTCTGGTCCTTGCCCACCGGCACCTGGTTGGAATCATAAAGCAGGATGTCCGCCGCCATCAGCACCGGATAGGCGAACAGCCCGTGATTCGGCGCAATGCCCTGGGCGATCTTGTCCTTGTAAGAGTGGCATTTGGCCAAAAGGCCCATCGGACAGACCGTGGACAGGATCCACGCCAGTTCATTGACCTCCGGCACCGCGCTCTGGCGGAAAAACACCGCGCGCTCCGGGTCCAGCCCGCAGGCCAGGAAGTCGATTGCCAGCTCGCGCACATTCTCGCGCAGCGCCGCCGGATCCTGCGAGGAGGTCATCGCATGATAATCGGCGATGAAGTAAAATGCCTCGCCCTCATCCTGCAGCCGCACGGCGGGCTGCATCGCACCGAAATAATTGCCGACGTGGAGTTTTCCGCTGGGTTGGAGACCGGTGAGGATGCGCATGCTGCGGAGCATGGATTCCGACGCCGCGCGCGGTCAAGCGGCATGGCGAAAGCGCGCTCAAGGCGCGTCCGAGGATTTTTCCCGCTGGACTGCGGCTTCGAGCAATTCGCGGGTGACTCCATGCGGAGCGAGTCTCGATTCCGGGAAACGTTCGAGAAGTTTGTCCACGCCGCCATAGCCCGCGTGTTTCACCAGCGCATCCGCCCGCTCCTCGGGGCTGGGATACCAACTCAGCAGCGAGAGCCCCTCGGCTTCCTTGCCACTGATGGTGCTCAGATGCTCCCGCAGAACCTGGTCCACAAACTCCCCCGCCAGTTCGGTGGGCATTTGCCGGGCGAGGCTATCGGCCAGCACCATGCGGGCGGCGGGTTCACTGTAGGTATCGTCAAACGCCTCGACCATCATCTTGCGCTGGCCTTCGTCGGCCTGGGAGTATTTCCCAAGAAACCACTGTCCGGAGGCATCCTGTCCGCTGGTTTTGGCCACTCCGCTGAGCACGTCCTGCCAATCCTCGAAGCCGACTTTGCCGTTGGCGATTGACCAGGCATGGGCGGCATCGCCATCACGCTTGGCCCATTCCTCCAGCATGCCCATGGGCACGAAACGGAACTCAAACCCCTGTTTGTGGATTTCCGCAAGCGAGTCGAGCAGGGCTTCGTGTCCGAAATCCTCGCCAAAGGTCTGTGAGATTCCAAAGGATGACTCCCTCTCCTTGACCGCGGTTTTCCGGACTAATTCCGCGATCGCACGCTCATTGCCAGACGTCTTTGTAAGCTGGCGAATCCCATCGGAAACGATGACGGAGGCATCGAAGTCGGCATCGCCCGCCTCGATTTCCAAGGCCCGGTCCGCGGCGTTGAAGGGATCGGTTTTCGCAAGTTCGCCGAGCATCATTTTCTGGAAATACCTGCGCAGTTTCTCCTGCGGCAGATTGGACGCCCAGGCGAGCGCGGCATTGATGTCCTCCGCCACCCACTGTTCGATGGCTTTCTCCAGCATTTCCTTCTGCTTGTAGTCGATTCCCTCCAGCCCGGCATCGGCGAGAAACACGGCTAACAGATCCGGCAGGTCGCCAGCCCGCAGGCTGTTGGTGAATTCCTCCCTGACCTTGTGATCCTTGGTGGTGCCCATCTCGCGGATTTGCGCCAGGCGGGCGGTTTTGAGCCGTTCGGCATTCGTCGCGGCGGAAGAACTTTTACCGCGGATCTTCGCGGAGTGATTCCCGCCAGCGGCATGACCCACTGGTGGGGCTGATTTTCGGGAACCGGAAAAATGTCCGAGTAACAAGCCAAGCGTGCCGCCCGCGACGAGGAACAACCATTTCGAGTGAATGCCCCCGGGGATGCGCATGGCGCGGAGCATGGATTCCGACGCCGCGCGCGGTCAAGCGGCATGACGGACCTGGATGCGGGCCACGCGGAAACCACCTCCCCCCACCCCACGCAAGTCACCGTCACGCGCAAATCGAATGACCCCGGGAGACCCGATTGGTCCAAGCCGCAACCATGCAGTCGAAAGATGGGATCCACCCCAAGGCCGTCCGGAGTTCAAGCTGCCGCGCCGCCACGGACCACACCGCAGGAGGCAAGCTAAAGCTTGAACTCCGACCATCCAATCCCCGCGCCACAACCTTTCTTCCGCACACCAAACACACCCTCTCACTCTACTGCATGGTTACGGCTCAGGGCTTGCAAAATAGATGGTTTTGCCGGCGGGATATAAAAATGTTGCTCAACTTTTACTGATTTTCCGCTGAATTTTAAAATTTCTTTACAATTAGGGTAAATTATTGAACAAATTGGCTGCTGTCCCAATGAAAATACATCCAAGCACCCGATTGTTCGGGCTGCTCAGCGCCGCTGCTTTGGCATCGTGCGCGAGCCCGCCCGAGTCCGCCCGCATGCCGGTTTCGGCATCGCTCCGCCCCGAGGCACCCGCATCCAGCCGCTCCAACAGCCCGGCGACCACCCGCCTGTTCGACGAGGTGAATTCCTACCGCCTCAGCCAAGGCGCGCGGGAAGTCCAGCGTCACCCAGGACTCGACCGTCTGGCCCAGGAGCACTGTGAATACCTGCGCCGCAACCGCGGCACCTTCTCGGTTTACGGCAAGAACGTCAGCCACTTCGGCTTCGAAGGCCGCGCACTTGCCGCTCGCGAGCGCTTCCAAATGTCGAGCGTGAGCGAAAACGTGGCCGCCGCCAATTACCCGGGCCGCAACGCCGCACCCGTCATCGTGGAACTCTGGAAAAACTCCAGGGATCACCACAAGAACATGACCGACGACTGGACTCACAGCGGCATCGGCGTGGTGGTGGACTCGGATGGCATGGTTTTCGCCACCCAACTCTTCTCGACGAAAAACTATTCCCAACTCGCCATGCGCGAGCGGATGAATAGCTTCTGAGCCGTGCCCGATCTGGCTTTCGAATCCGCCCTCCACGCCCGCGGCCTGAACCGCATCGCGGGCGTGGATGAGGCCGGGCGCGGGCCGC
>JBGSUP010000349.1:0-5491 GCA_041753485.1 Akkermansiaceae bacterium | reverse complement strand
CCGGACGCAAAAAACCCCTCGTCGTAGTCATGAAACTCACCGCTGGCATCCAACCTCCGCCCATCCGCCAGAAGAATCCCCGGCTCCTCGCGGCCCTCGTCACCGAATCGAATCAGTTTCATGGGCAAACTCTACTTACCCCGGAGGGATTCCGGCAACCTCCCAATCCAAATCCCCTGAGAAACCGAAAATCCGTCCCTGCGAGGGCTTTAGCGTCCCGGCATGCTGCCAAAAAAGGAAGCGGCCCGACCGATCATCCCCCTGGGAAAACCCAATAACCCGGGAGGCATCTCAGTCGGACCGCCTTGTCTTGCGACGGCGCTTACCTATACCCGCCCCCCTCAGCCAGCAACCAAAATCTTTGGAAAAATACGCACTGGGAAAACCGCTGGCAGGTTCCAGACGATGTGTGGGGCACCAAGGTCCCACCTCTGGCGTCACTGTGTTTCGCTGAACTGAATATTGAGATGCGTCGGCGATGGCCCACTGGACTCCGCAGCATGTCCTAGGACGCGAGGCGGGCGCTGAGTTCCGGCGTCCAGAGTTCGGCAACGATGGATTCCTGGGCGGTTTCCATGATTTTCCGTTCGGCGGGATCGACATCGTCGTGGCCGGCGAGATGGAGCAGGCCGTGAATGAGGTAACGGAGGATTTCGCGGGCGAGGGGCTCGCCATAGTCGGCGGCCTGGCGCCCGGCGACTTCCGCGCCGATAACGATTTCGCCGTGGTGGAAGGTGATCACATCGGTAGGCCCTTCGATGTCCATGAAATCGCGGTGGACGCGGGAGCTGGTGGCATCGTCCACCAGGGCGACTTCAAGGGTGGCTAGGTGATGGAGGGGCGAGTCCACAGTGGTGGCGCGGGCGAGGGCGAGGCTGGCGGCGCGGGCGGCCACCTCCTCCAGGGCGGTGAGCCAGTTCTCGGGAATTCCGGTGTTTTGCTGGTGGTTGCCGATGATGACTTCGAGCGACATGCGGGAGGGGTAGGCGGAGGGGGGCTCAGGCGCTGCGTGGCAGGGGAACCACCCGGCCGCCGCGGCTGCCAGGATGCTCTGGAGCCGCCCGCCTGAGGGTGACACCGGGCTTCTCCTCGTCCTTTGGGTAGTCGATGCGGCTGTGCAACATGCTGCGCAGGGTGTTGGAGAAGCTGTCCTTGACGATGGCCAGCTCCTTGAGGGTGAGCGGGCAGTCATCGAGCTGCCCATCCTGGATTTTCTGGCGCACCAGATCATCGACCAGCGCCCGGATTTTGGCGGGGGTGGGCTTGCGCAGGCTGCGGGACGCGCTTTCGATGGTGTCGGCCAGGGAGATGATGCCGCTTTCCCGGGTGCTCGGGCGGGGGCCGGGGTAGCGGAAATTCTTCTCATCGACGCTGGGAAGGTCTTCCGGGTTTTCAAGGCGGCGATCGACCTTTTCGAGTTCGAGTTTTTTCTGTTCGCGGGCCTTGTGATAGAAGTAGGCGACCATGGAATCGCCGTGGTGTTCCTGGATCACGTCGATGATTCGCGGGTTGAGCTTGTGTTTGACCGCGAGATCGACGCCGTCCTTGACGTGGGCGATGATGATCAGGGTGCTCATGGTGGGCGTGAGGGTTTCGTGGGGGTTCTCGGCTCCATCGTGCTGGTTTTCGATGAAATACCCTGGTTTTTTGAGTTTTCCGACATCGTGGAAGTAGGCACAAACGCGGCACATCGGGGCGTTGGCGCTGATTTTCTCGGCGGCGGCTTCAGCGAGGGAGGCGACGACCAGACTGTGATGGAAGGTGCCCGGGGCCTCGAGTTGCATGCGGCGCAGCAACTTGTGGTTGAGGTCGCTGAGTTCCAGCCAACTAATGTCCGTGGTGAGGAGAAACACACCCTCGAAAACGGGCAGCAGTCCACTGATGAGCAGGGCGGTGAAGAGAGCGGTGCCAAAAGCGGCGGCGCTGCCGGTGCCGAGCACTTGCAGGTGGTTCATGGCATCGGGGCCGAAGCAGGATGCCACATCAAGGCTGCCGAGGAGGACACCAAGCAGAAGTGTCACGGCACCGACGTAGATGCCGGCCTGGAGGAGTTGGAGTCGCTTGCGAACCTCATGGGCAAGCAGCACGCTGGTGACGCCGGCGACCAAACTGAGGATCATGTAGGGCAGGGCCTCGCCCTGGGGCACAAACAGGCAACCGATCAAGGTGACGAAGACAGCGGAAAAGGCACCGACCGCACGGCCGAGCAGGACGCCATGGAGCATGGGAGCCAGCGCGAAGGGCACGAAGAAGAACCGGAAGACTTCCGGGATGTGGCCGGTGTTCGCCAGGCCCATCATGATGCGCAGGAGTGCGAGATGGACGAGCAGGCCACCGAGCACCAGGACGACGCGGCTGTTGCGGCGGCATAAGGTTTGCAGGCTCACCTGAAACATTAGGATGGCCGCCAGCGCGATGATGAAGCCGTAGATCGCACCCTTCAGCGGGTCATCGGCGAATGACGAGGCATGGGAAGACTTCAGGACCATGACGCCACAGCTCACGGCGAAGGTCGCATAGAGAGCGAGTTTCACCCAGCGGCTGTCCTCCAAGGCCTGAATGACCGGATTTTCGCTATGAATCCGACGTTTTTTACCGGACGAAAGGCCTTGTTGGGCCAAGCGCCAGCGTTTGATGGCATCCAAAAATCCCACTGCGATAAAGCGATCGGTTGGTCAGACAGATCCCGAGGCGGGCGGCTGCCGGAGGGGAAACTAGCTGGCGGCGGGACGCTTGGCAATCGGCAAATCAGGCGATCAAGCGGGGCCGGGCTTGACGAATGGGGGGGCATGAGGGCATGGCTTTGCGCGTGAGATTGCAAAGAGAGCTGTTGCTGGCTGCGGCCATGTTGATGGCGTGCGGAAAGATGCACGCCCAAGGGGCGGACACGCCTCCGGGGCGGGAATCCGAATCCCAGGTCATTGCCGAGCCGGTGCCACCGGAAGTGGTGGCCTCGGCGGTGGCCGCCGTGGCGAAACTGGGCGAGGAGGTCGTGCTCGGGCGTTATCAAGTGGCGGTGGAGCGCATGAATCCGGTCTGGAAGGAACGCACCGCCGCACGCATGGGCGGCATGCCGGAGCTCGAAAAACAACTTGCCGGCGTGGCCGCCGAAATGGTGCGGCAGGGCATCAGCATGATTTCATTCAAGCCCCTCGGCCAGCCGCGCGCCCATGAGGTGAGCCCGGGAAAGAAAACCATCAGCGAGAACGGCCGGGATGTGGAACGGCTCGTCTTCACCAAGTGGCTGGTGCTGGTGCCGACGGTGACGAAGTTCCGGATCCTGCAGGAGGGGAATCCACGCCCGCTGCTGATCGAGAGCACCAGTTATCAGGTAGCGATTTCCGACAAGGGGGCGAACGACTGGACCTTCATCGATGGCGCGAGCCTGAAAGTCCCGGATCTGCGCGGGCTTTTCATTACCTTGCCGCAGGAAATGGAACTGCCGCCGGTTGGCAAGCGCGAAATCCGTTAGCAAACAGTCATGGCAGCGAGGAAGAAGGGAAACGAGCGAGAGCGGCTGATGCACCGCAAGCTGGTGGAGCTCTGGAAGCGGGGGCAGAGCCGCTACTGCGAGGTCCGCGGTTCGGAAATCCACGGCCGCGGGGTCTATGCAACTTCGTTCATCCCCAGGGAGGAGCGGATCATCGAATATGTCGGCGAGCGGATCGACAAGAAGGAGAGCGAGCGCCGCGGGGTGTCGCAACATTCCAAGTCGCTCAAGACCGGCGATGCCGCGGTGTATATCTTCACGCTTTCAAAAAACCATGACATCGATGGCAACGTGCCCTGGAACACGGCGCGTTTGATCAATCACTCGTGCGCTCCCAATTGCGAGGCATGGATCGAGGGCCGCAGGATTTACATCCACGCGCTGCGCGACATCAACCCGGGCGAGGAGCTCACTTTTGACTATGGTTTCGATGTGGACTGTTATGAGGACCACCCGTGCCGTTGCGGCGTGCCGGAATGTGTCGGCTACATCGTGAGCCGCTCGCAGTGGCCGGAACTCGAAGCGCGCCTGAAGGCACCCGGTGCCTGACGCAGCGGCGGTTTTTCGGCACCCGGACCCGGATCAGCCGCCCTGCATGAGCCGCAGGCCCCACCAGACGAGTGTGCAGGTGGCGGCGACGAGCAGCAGCAGCAGCAGCAGCCCCTGGTTCTGATCGCGGCGGACATTGGCGACCTCGCCGCGCGAGACGATGTGCTCGTGCTGGCGTGTCCTCTGGCGCGCTTCGATGTCATCGAGTGGCGGCATGGTGCACTCGCGTTCGGCGCGGGTCCGCTCGATTTCCTTCTGGTTGCGCTCGAATTCCCTGAGGCGGTTCTGGAGTTGCTGCTGTTTTTCGAGCACTTCATCGAGCTCGAGTTCCTCCTTGAATAATCTGGCGCGGCTCATGGTCTGGTGGGGATCCGGTTATTTGACCAGATAGACGATCAGCGCCACGACTCCAAGCGCGAGGACCGGCAGGTTGAAGGCGAAGCCGTTGCGGAACTGGCTCATGAATTCCCCGGAGTTCCGGTTGCGCGAGCCGCTGCGGCCGCGTTTCGAGGCCCTGCCGAAAATCGCGCCACTGCGGGAGCCTTCGAAATGGGCGGCGGCCTGCTCGTATTCGTCGGCGGCGAGGTCGATGATGAGGGTCGCGCGTTCGAGTTTTTCGGAGAGGTTGTCGCGGGTCCAGTTCTCGGGGGTGAATTTCTGGATCTTGTCGAGGTGGGCAGCGAAGCAGCTGCGGCACTGCTCGAGATCCTCGGTTTCATTGCGCATCTCGAACAACTCGCGATCAATGAGGGTGAGTGCGGAGGTGAGCTTTTCAGTGAGTTCCACTTGTTGGGAAACGAAGGAGCGCTTGCGGCTGGTGAGTTCCTCGAGTTCCTGCTTCTTGCGCTCGAGTTCCTCCTGTTGTTGTTGGATGCGCACCAGTTCCTCCTGAGCCGCGCGCAGTTTGATATCGTAGTCCTCGGTGCCCCGGCTGCCCATGCCGGACGAGGATGGCATTTCCAGTTGCGACGAGCGAATTCGGATGTGGTGGGTGTGATCGGTGGGGGTGGCCATGGCTGCGCGTGGTTGGAATGACGCAAGTGCTTTACCCAAAACCACTTCATTCAGCCAGCGAAATATTTTACTTTTCTTGACAAGTTTGGGGAGGCTCGTTGACCGCCACGCGGTGGAGGGTCCGCATCCCGCGCGGGGCAGGGGGATGGTCCAGGCCGCCGCTCTCGATGGAATCCGATGCGGCGGTCAAATGTAAAACATCGCGCCGCCCGGATTGCTGGCGAGGGTTTCCACGGTGATTTCATCGAGCGCCTGCCGCACGCTGGAGGAAATCCGCTCCCATGCCTGGCGCACGGAGTGACCGGATTCGCCATCGCCGGCCACCGTGCAATGCAACAAGGCGGGGTCCACCGCTTCCACCACCTGGCGCAGCGTGATGGCATCCGGGGCGCGTGCAAGCAGGTAGCCGCCGGCCTGGCCGCGGCGGCTTTCGACCAG
>JBGSUP010000348.1:0-3545 GCA_041753485.1 Akkermansiaceae bacterium | reverse complement strand
GGGATGCCGTTGACGCTGGTGACGAGTTCCAGTCCGCGCCCGTCTCCGGCGACGCGCGCGAGCAGGTCTGCGAGGTTTTGTCCGGAACCCTCGATGCCCGGCGGGACGATACCGCTGGCGATGATGCCCGCCTTCAGCAGTCCGAGGTAATCCTTCGCAAAGTCAAACACGTCCGACAGCGTGGTGATGTCCGCCGTCGCGCCGAGGTCCACGCTCGTCAGTCGCAGCAGCGGTTCATCAATCACGCGCAGGTACGCTTCGACCGGCGGGCGCGGCGAGGCGTCGCGCCCGTGAACGCCAAGGTCAATCGAGACGTTCAGCACGCGCGCGCCCTCGGGGAAATCCATCCCGAGGAAGAAAATGTCGCTCCACGCGCTGTGCGTGAGGTCCATGCGCACGGGCGTTTGCTCGCGGAGGATCGGGTACGTGCCATCTGAGGATTTGCGGAGCAGCTCGGGGCGCAACCGCAGCGGCTGTTCGTCCGGATGGCCCATGCGGAACATCCACTGGTTGCCGCAGACGCCGCGCACGCTGCGCCGCACCTGGTCGGCCAGCGTCTGGAACGCGAGTTTCTGATAAGCCGAGGCCAGCGCGCTTGATATGGCATCACTGGGTCCTTCGTCGGCTTGGGTTTTGAGGAACACGTCGATGGCTTCCGCAAACCGGCGTTCTAACAAATTCTCGTAGCCCTTGAAGGGAATGGCTCCGGGTTTCGCCGCCGTCAGCAGCGCGGGCAGGTGGAAGCGGTGGATGGCATGGAGGAAAAGCAGCGCCCGAACGCGCTGGTAAAGGTTTTCGCTGCGGCGGCGGAAGTCGTCGAGCGCATCGGCCTGGGCGAGCAGATGATTTAGAGCGAGGCCCGCGCAGGCGGCGTCGAGCGGAGTGTTGCGGACGGATTCGTCCGGGGAGGTGATGAGGTCGATGAGGGACATGCGGGGGCTCACGCTTGGGATTGCACCAGTTGTTCGACAAGCAGCGAAAGCACTTCGTCGCGGTCCTTGCCGGCGAGGCCGAGGGCGATCTGGGCGCTGAGCAAGCCGTAGTGGAGGTCGATGTCGAGGCGGCGGCCTGACAACTCGTGGGCGAGGTAACGTTCGCGGCGGGCGGTCTCGGCGAGCGCGGCTGACAGGTCCGCGCGGCCTTCCTTCATCTGGTGGCCAAGCGTTTCCATGACCGAGGGCGCGAGCACGTGCATGCCGAAGAAGCAGAGGTAATTTCCCGCGCGCAGGCCGGGCACGACGAGTTTCTGCTCGGCCTCGGTCGGTGTGGGTTTTTCGATGACGGTCTCCACCTCATAGAGACGCTCGCTGCCCTGCACGCGCCGGCCGCCGACCGCGCCGTAATGCGGCAGTTTGCTCTCGTGCGTGGCCTGCACGGCGGAAACTGAACACTTGCCCGACTCCGCCGTGGCGAGGAGTTGCGCGGTACAGGACTGGTCCGTGCGGCTGACGTAAAGGTGGTCGCCGACCATCAGCAGGAACGGATCGTCGCCGGTGAATCCGGCGGCGCAATGCACGGCATGGCCGTAGCCTTGCGGATCGGTCTGCGGAATGAAGCGCATCTGCCGCGCGAAAGGACCCGCGGCTTCCGCGTAGGCCGCCTCGTCGCCCGGAAAAACGATCACCGCGATCTCGGCAATCCCGGCCGCGGTGATCTCCCCGGCGAGGATGGCAAGGGCGGACTTGGTGGCTCCGTCGCGGTCCACCAGCGTCTGAAGCGGCAGCATGCGTTGGTTTTTTCCGGCGGCGGTGATGACGGCTTTGGTGACTCTCACGGCGGCAAAGTGGGAAAATCTCCGCTGGCATGCAATCCCCAACATCCCGGTGATCCGGGCTTTACCCCGGCCCCCGCCGCAGTTAAGTCCCTGCCGCGATGCACGGATTTTCCTACAAGAACGGTTCTCTTCACTGCGACGACCTCGATCTCGCCCCGCTGGCGGCCGAACACGGCACGCCGCTCTATGTTTATTCCGCCAACACGATTCTCGACCACTACCGGCGGCTCGATGCCGCGCTGGCGGGCGTGGATCACGAGGTGGCCTACGCGGTGAAGGCAAACTCGAACCTTTCGGTGCTGCGGCTGCTGGCCAATAAAGGTGCCGGTTTCGACATCGTTTCCGGCGGCGAATTGTTCCGCGTGCTAAAGGCCGGCGGAGATCCGGCGCACTGCACGTTTGCCGGCGTCGGCAAGACGCGGGAGGAAATCGTCCATGCCCTCGAACAGGGGATTTACTCGTTCAACGTGGAGAGCGAGGAGGAACTCCGCTACCTCAACGAAGTTGCCGGCGAGCTCGGCATGACCGCACCCGCCGCGGTGCGGGTGAATCCAAACGTGGATGCGAAAACCCACAAGTATATCTCCACCGGCAAGTCCGATAACAAATTCGGCGTGGATTTCGAAGCCATCCCCGGGCTTTACGAACGCGCGGCCAAGGAGCTTCCCCACATCAAACTGCGCGGCCTGCAGATGCACATCGGCTCGCAGCTCACCTCCATCGCCCCCTTCATCGAGGCGGTGGAGAGAGTCGCGCCGATGGTGCGGCAGCTCAAGGAGCGCTATGGCATCGAGTTCTGGTCAATCGGCGGCGGTATCGGCATCATTTACAAGGAATCGCTCGATTCCGGCACCGTGGATTGGTGGGAAAGCCAGCCGCCGGAGGAACGCCCGCTGACCATCGGCCGCTATGGCGGGGAATTGGTGCCGCTGCTCAAGGATCTCGGTCTGAAAATCCTGCTGGAACCCGGACGCCTCATCGTCGGCAACGCGGGCGTGCTCATCACCCGCTGCCTGTATGAGAAGAAGGGCAAGGCCAAGACTTTCAAAATTGTGGACGCTGGAATGAACGACCTCATCCGTCCCGCGCTTTATGAGGGGCATCATGAAATCGTGCCGCTCAAGCAGCCGCAATCCAGCAAACGCGTCACCGTGGACGTGGTGGGCCCGATCTGTGAGAGTGGCGACTTTTTCTGTCAGAACCGCGAGCTGCCGGATTTCCAGCCCGGTGACTTGATCGCGCTGATGTCCGCCGGAGCCTACGGTTTCGCGATGGCGTCCAACTACAACTCGCGCCCGCTGCCTGCGGAAATCCTCGTCGAGGGCGACGTCGCCACCGTGATCCGCAAGCGCCAGACGCTGGAGGACCTCATCGAGGGGGAACTCTGAATCGAAACGCGGCGATGCCGGGTTCGCAGAGCTTTCCGCTGAGATGGAATTGGCAATGCGATCCAAACCGATAGCTTTGCGCTTTCCTCCGCGTTCTCCGCTCCCCTGCGTTTCGCTGCAACCATCCTCATCCCGATGCCCAACGCGCTGATCCACGAAACCTCGCCCTACCTGCTCCAGCATGCCCGCAACCCGGTGGACTGGCAGCCTTGGAGTGAGGGGGCGTTCGCCCGCGCCCGGACGGAGGACAAGCTGGTGTTTCTATCAGTCGGCTACTCGACCTGCCACTGGTGCCATGTGATGGAGCACGAGAGTTTTGAAGACGAGCGGGTGGCAAAGGTGATGAACCATCATTTCATCAACATCAAGGTGGACCGCGAGGA
>JBGSUP010000347.1:0-8006 GCA_041753485.1 Akkermansiaceae bacterium | reverse complement strand
GCGCCCACTTCACACCGGTAGGGACGCGCGGCTCGCGGGTCCCACTTGAGCGGCGCAGCCGCCCGGCCGATGGTAGGGCTGACCGGCCCCGGCCGACCGTGACTTTCGCCGATAGGCGACCCAAGGACCTCACATTCCGTGACAAGCCTTTGCGCCGCCCATGCGGGCGGATCATCACGGACGAGCGAGCCGCTCGTCCCTGCCGGCTTAAGGCTCACTCCCTGCCTTTGCCGCTTCTTTACTCTGACGCGGATTCATGCTAGGAAATTTCCAATGAGATTATCCACCAGACAGCAGGCCGTGATTGTCGCAGCAGTCCGCAGACAGGACCCTGACGCCAGGATCATCTTGTTCGGTTCCCGTGCCGATGATGACGCAAAGGGCGGAGACATTGATCTGTTGATCGTGTCCGACCGAATCGGATTGCATCAGGAATGGATGATCCGCCGTGACATTCTGGATGAGATCGGTTGGCAGAAGCTGGATCTCATCGTGCGCCGCGGCAATCAGCTAGACTCACCGATCGCCGGCATTGCCATGGAAACCGGAGTTCCACTATGAATCCGCAAAGCCAGGACGCCTACTTGAGGGAGAGCCTCGCCGAATTGGGCCGGGCGCTCGGCCATCTCACGTATTCCGCAAACGCGTGTGCGAATCCGCCACTCCATCAAGCGGCCTCCACCGAAGAGGCCTTGGCAAGAATTGAGGCCTTCACCAGTCGTTTCGCCCGCGTCGTTGACCTCATGAGCAAGCGTGTCCTGCGCGCCATGGATCAGTTCGAAATGTATGAGGCGGGAACCTTGCTCGATGTCGCAAACCGCGCCGAAAAGCGGGGCCTCATTGAGTCGGTGGACTGGTTGCGCGAACTCAAGGACACCCGCAACCGTATTTCCCATGACTACGCCGGAGACCGCCTTCCCGAGATTCTGGCATATTGCCAAGAGGAACTACCCCGTCTGTTGACGACCTGCAGGCGAATCATGGATTACGGTGAGCGCCTACTTGGCCGCTAGGGCCGCGACTGCCGGGCGCGCCCACTTCACACCGGTCAAGACGCGCAGCCCGCGGGTCCCACTTCAGCGGCGCAGCCGCCCGGCCGATAGGCCGGTTCACTTCCCAAGGACCTCCCATTCCGTGATGAGCCCTTGAGCCGCCTATCGGCGGAAGTCACGGCGGACCGAGCCGGATCCGCCCTACCGGAAAACGGTAGGGCCGGGCGGCCTCGCCTGGCCCACTTTGCCTTCTTCCGCCGGACTTGTCCCGGCGTAGCGCATCGAAGACGGAGGCTATTCTTCCGCTTCTCAAGGTCCCCGCGTTACACGAAAAACCCTTGAACCGCCATGCGGCAATGCGCCGTGAGCCTTAGCGAACTCCGAAATTTGCGAAACCTGTCCGGCATGGCCGGAACATCGTGAAGGCAAACAAGTGGGACAGGCGAGGCCGCGCTTCCCCACCCAGCCATTGAAAATCCATGGAAACCGTTTACATCGAAACCACAATTCTGAGCTATCTCGTGTCTCGGCCAAGCAGGGACATTATTCAGTGAAAACCAAGGCCATGAATTCCCACAAGTCTGCACCCCCGAAGAACTCTGAGTCATCTCCGTCTTTCGAAGATCCGATTGTCAAAGAAGTGCGCGATAGCCGTCACGCATTGGCATCGGAACTCGGTAATGACCTTCAGAATATCGTTCGCGATCTGATCCTGCGCCAAAAGCAACTCGGAGATCGCCTGCGAACCTCCTGAGACGGCATGGCGTGACGGCCCCGCCCCGCCCACTTCACCTTCTTCCTGTAGCGGCGCGTCTGTGACCGTCGCACTTCACCTTCTTTCGCCGGACTCGTCCCGGCATAGCTTCGCGAAGCCGGAGGCTATTCTTCCTTTTCCCAAGGACCTCCCATTCCGTGACAAGCCCTTGAACCGCCATGCGGCGGGAAAGTGGGACCGCCACGGCGGGCGGTCCCTACCATTTCAGGTAGGGCGGATCCGGCCCGGTTCGCCCACTTCACCTTCTTCCGCCGGAGGCTATTCTTCCTCTTCTCTTTGGCATCGACGGTCATAGACCGACGCTACATTCCTCTTCACTTCGATGTTCGATGTTGGCCCTCCACCGTTCGTTTCTTGCCATTCTCAGTCCGCGCGATTAAAATGAAGCCATGACCGCCAGCCTCAAAAACGCCGAAACGGCACCCTTCGCGGGACTATCCGCCGACATTGACGAGGATGTCGCACAGGCGGTGAGCCTGCTTTCCGCGATCCATGGCGTGACGAGAATATGGCTCTTTGGCTCCGCTGCAGGAAAACGACCACTGGATTGGCGCTCGGATCTGGACTTTGCCGTCGAAGGTCTCCGTGCCGGGCGAGAATATCAGGTGTGGTCGGAGTTGGATGAAAGGCTTTCCCGCCCGCTCGACCTTGTGAGGTGCGAAGACGCCCCGCCACTGCTGCTCTCCGAAATCCAAAAAGGAATCGTGCTTTATGAAACCTGATCATGCGACGGCCGCCACCCTTTCGGCAGTCATTGAAAACGACATCAGGGCGATCAAGGGAATGACGCACAAACTCAGTGCGATCCATGCCTCCCTGAATCCGGACTCCTTCACGGAACTGGCCGGAGCCGCTTACCTGCTGCACAACATCTACAATGCGCTTGAGAATTCCTTCGAACAAATTTCGCGGTCATTTGAAAATCACGTGAAGGACGCGTCAAAGTGGCACAAGGAACTACTCGGCAAGATGTTCCTTGAAATTCCCGGTATTCGTCCCGCTGTTTTCCCGCAGGCACTCCGCGGCATTCTCAACGAACTCCGCGGCTTCCGTCACGTGTTCCGTCACAGCTACGATTTTGAAATCGATCCGAAGAAACTCCAATTTGTGATCGAAGATTTCCTGGCACAGGAGGGCGACTTGATTGATTCCATGTCCGCTTTCAGACAATGGCTTTTGCAGACGATCCAAAATGGATAAGCGCCCATGCGGGCGCTCATCAAGGCGACATTGCCGGAATACAATCGATAACTGAAAACCACGGCGTGGCGGGACCTTCCCGGGAACGCTGCGCCCCTGCTCGGCACCTCTTCTCACGCCGCTGACGACAAGTCGGCGCGGTGAGGCCAACACGCCCTACCGGTTTTCCAAATCGCTGCCGCGGATTCACGCGAAGCCCTCTTCTCCAATAACCAATAACTCTCCCCCTCCGCGTTCCTTTTGCAACCTTCGCTCCTTGGCGGTTCAATCTCTTTCCTTTTCGATCTTCATCCTTTGGCGTCGATTGCGTCCATTCGCGATTCAAAAATCGGCTTCCTCTTCGCTCTTCATTCACACCTCACGCCGCAGGCGACAAGTCGGCGCGGCGAGCCGCCACGCCCTACCTTCACATGAAATCCGCCGTCACCCTCGTCCACAAGGGAGCCATGCCCATTGCCGTGCATGCCGTGCGCTCGTTCGCGCGCAATTTCACCGGCGATTATCGTCTGCGCATCCATTCGGACGGCTCCTTGGCTGCCGATGATGAAGCCCTCTTGCTGGCGGCAGCCGGTCCCATGCCGTCCGAAATCGTCCGCCCCGAGGATCGGGCACCCATCATCGAACAGCAAACCGCGGCCTACCCAATGACCCGCGAGCTTCTCACACGCGGCGCCTACTTCACCAAAATGCAGTTGCCGGTCTGCGAGAAACCTCCCTACTTCTATTTCGATTCCGACATCATCTGGCTCGCTCCGGTTGGCAACTTGGAACCAACTGACGCACCCAACGCATTCTCGACGGAATCGTGGTCGTGGTATTACGGCGTGGCTGATGACAACGCATGGATCCGGGACCGCGTCCCTCGGCGCGTCAATTCCGGCTTCTACCACCTTGGCGAACCCTTCCCCCACGAACGCATGGAGGACATGCTCGCACGCGGCCTTTTCGACCCCACTCGTCCCTACAACACGGATCAGGAAATCATGGCCTATCTCTACCGGGACATGGACCTCTATCACCCGGGAGACCTGAAACGCAGCCGCCGCGGAATGATCTACGATCTCGCCACCGACCCCGCCGCCGCCCTCCATTTCCCGGGCGGCATGTGGATGGACCATCTGGCCCAGATCGAGTCGCTTGCCGCCGCCTCGCCCCGCGCAGCCATGAAAATCCGGCATCAACAGGCCATTCCCCTCTCCCGCGCAGAACTCGCGCAGATGAGACTCTACCTGATTCTGGCCAAGGCATCCATCGCTCGCATGCCCATCCATGCCATGAGAATGATCCGCAAGCGGATGCGCCGATGACTCACATGAAACACTTCGATTGCGAGTCAGTGCATCGGGAATGCAGCGGGATTCACATCCGCACTTTTTTCGAGGCCGGGAACACCATGGATCGGGTGAACTCATTCATTGATGGCCATTTCCCGCACGCATCAAGTAAACACGCATGGCGACAAGAAGCCATCCAGTCATGATTTCCTCTCTCAAAAACCTGATTTACCGTACGCTCTGTCTGGGCCCCATTTCCTGCCTGATTGACCGCCTGATCAAGTGCGATGTGCCGACCTCAAACGGATGGGTTCGGATACCCGGACAAACAGACGCAAGAACCAAATGCTTGCTATTGTTCGGCCTTTATGAAAACCCTGAACGAACCCTGATCCGCAAACATCTTCCCCGTCACATCGACTGCATCGAACTTGGCTCCAGTATCGGAGTGGTAAGCAACGTCATCTCCAAACGTCTCGAACCAGGTCGATTCCTGACGATGGTGGAAGCGCTTCCAGGTAATGTTGAATTACTGATGTTCAACACCGAAAAAATGCGCAAAAAGAGACCTAGCAGGGTGATTTGCCGCGCCATATCATCAGGTGCGGCAAGCGTGAATTTCCAAATCTCCGAGTCCCACAGAGGTGGATCAATCCATGGGACATGCGAAACAAGTATCAATTTGCCAGCCGTCACCCTGGATGAGCTAACCGTGGATTCACCACGTTTCTCTCTCGTCATGGACATAGAAGGCGCGGAACACGAGGTGGTGGAATCCTCGGATCTGTCGCGATGTGAATGCCTGATTGTCGAAGTCCACGGCACACCGCAACAGGCGCGGGAATTCATCTCGAAAGCAGAAGGCACCGGGCTGGATATGATCGACCGGAAACACAGTGTTTTTGTTTTCGTCAGAAACAAGGAAACGCCGTGAAAACCAGATCCCTTATCGCACTCCTCGCTGAGTCCGGGTGTTCCGCTTCTACGCCTGGGAAGAGCCACGGCTGTTGCTGCTGCTGGGTGCGTCTTGCGTGCTCAATGCGATTGCGGTGGAGAGGATTTTGTTCTGGAAGAACAAAATGCGGTGTTTCGGTGAATCGGTTGCTCCTTCGTCGCCCGGTGTTTCGGTAAGAGAAGAGAGCAAGGCACAGCGCGCAGCGTCCGATCCTTGCACTCGTACCGAAACACCGAAACACCGGGCCGCAAAGCGGCAACCGAAACACCGTCTTTCCGGCATCGTCCCACTCGTGGCATGCAGGCCGTTTGAAAAGCGAATTGCTTTCGGAGAAACCGAGCGTTAAATCCATTTGCATATGGTAAATCGGATCTTTTGGCAGGAAGTCATCGAGGCTGCTTGGAAGCAGCGTCCCGTCGTCTGGTTGACGGGCGTGCGGCGCGTGGGGAAGACGACTCTTGTCCGTTCTCTTCCGGAGGTGACGTATTTTGACTGCGAGCTGCCCAGAATCCGGCGGCTCATCGAAGAGGATCCGGAAGGATTTCTCGACGAACAATCCAGCGGACGGCTGGTTTTCGATGAAATCCATCGGATCGCCAACCCTTCCGAATTGCTGAAAATCGCGGCCGATCATTACCCCCATCTGCGGGTTCTTGCCACGGGATCATCCACGCTCGGGGCCAGCGCCCGGTTCCGTGACACGCTGGCAGGGAGGAAACGGCATCTGCATCTCCCGCCCGTGCTTTACAGCGAACTCGATGATTTCAACGGAGGGGATCTCAAGACACGGCTGCTGCACGGAGGGCTGCCCGAAAACCTGCTTGCCGGGGTGTTTCCTGAGAAAGACTTCTCCGAGTGGCTCGACGCTTACTGGGCGCGTGACATCCAGGAATTGTTCCGCCTTGAGAAACGCACCGCTTTTTTGAGGCTGCTGGAAATCCTGCTCGCCCAAAGCGGCGGCCTGTGTGAACTCAATTCAATCGCTCCAGCCTGCGGTGCCACCCGGCAAACGCTCTCGAACTATCTGGGCGTGCTTGAAGCGACCGGCGCGGTGCATGTGGTCCGTCCTTTCGCAAGCAATCGCCAGCGGGAAATCATCGCGATGCCGAGGGTCTATGGTTTTGACACGGGCTTTGTCTGCCATGCCCGGGGCTGGCGCTCGCTGCGGCAGGAAGATCTCGGTGGACTTTGGGAGCACCTCGTGCTCGACGAATTGCGCGCGCATTTCCAGCCGGGGGAGACCCATTACTGGAGAGACAAGCAGAAGCACGAACTTGACTTTGTAGTCGCACGAAGAGGGTGTCGCCCCGTGGCGATTGAATGCAAATGGAAGCTCAAAACGGTGGAAACAGGCAACTTCCAATCCTTCAAAACACTTTATCCCGACGCCAAACTGGTGATCATCGCCACGGATGGCGCGAAACCTCGGTACAACCGGAAAAACGACAGCATCGAAGCCGGACTCGACCACTTGCCAGCCGCGGTGGAACTGGCGATGGGTGGCGCTGCACGCGATGTTGAATGTTGAATTTTGAATGTTGAATTAGAGAAAGAATCGACATCCCAGTCTGGCTTTCCCCTCTTTCATTCAAAATTCAAAATTAAAAATCCAAAATTAGAGTATTGTGCTCTTCAATTCGTGGGAATTCCTGATTCTGCTTGCGGCAACCTTCGCGCTCTGTTACCTGCCCCTGCCGGGTCTGCGTCGCAAGACGTGGCAGGTGGGTCTGCTGTTGGCGGCCAGCGCGGTGTTTTACGCGTGGGAAGAGCCGAGACTGCTGTTACTGCTGTTCAGCTCGTGCATCGTGAATGCGGTGGCAGTTGAGAGGATTTTGTTCTGGAAAGGTAGGGCGGGGCGGCTCGCCGCGCCCACACTTCCGCCGAATGGCGGCCAAGGGCATGCCGTGAAACGTGTGGACCTTGATTTAGCCTCCGGCGGCAGAAGTGAGAATGGGCGGACCGAGCCGGATCCGCCCTACCGCAACGCGCGCCACTGGCTCTGCGCCACCGTCGCCCTAAATCTCGGCTTTCTCGCGTTTTTCAAATACGCGGGCTTTCTCGCCAGTCTTCTTCCCGAAACACCGATTACCGAATCACTGAAACACTGGTTCACCGGCATCCCGCTCCCGGTCGGCATTTCCTTCTACACCTTCCAGGGAATCTCGCTGGTGGTGGATGTCTGGCGCAGCGACATCAGCGAGCATACGGCAGAACGGCTTTCCGCTCGCGGAGCGCAACGCATTCGCTCGATCACCGATACCAGTTTCTACATCTCGTTCTTCCCTCAACTCGTCGCCGGGCCGATCGTCAAGGCGCATGAGTTTGTCGATCAGATCGGCGCCAAACATTTCCGAGACATTGATTGGATCACGGTGCGGCGGGGACTGATCACCGGCTATTTCCTCAAGATCTTCGTCGCCGACAACCTTGCCGAGCAGACCGTGAGCCTGACCCTGCGCGGTGCGGATTTGGCACAGGGAAGTCCGATCGGCATGGCTTGCCAACTCTACGGCTACTCCCTACAGATCTTCGCCGACTTCGCCGGCTATTCACTCATCGCCATCGGGCTTGGGGCGCTCTTCGGCTACAAGCTGCCACCGAATTTCAACTTCCCTTATCTGAGCACCAGCATCACCGAGTTCTGGCGCAGGTGGCATCTCTCGCTTTCCTCATGGCTGCGGGACTACCTCTACTTCCCGCTGGGCGGCAACCGCAAGGGCGCGGGCAGGACCTACTTCAACCTGTTCCTCGTCATGTTTCTGGGCGGCCTGTGGCACGGCGCGGCATGGAAGTTTGCGATATGGGGGAGC